>JAZUSV010000085.1:0-4619 GCA_045606885.1 Candidatus Gastranaerophilales bacterium
AAATCAAAGCAAAAATCAAAAGAAAGCTAAAAATTCTAAAAGAAAAATTTAAAAATTTTGAAAACGAAATTTTAACCAAAAACAGCAAAATTCATAAATGCTACATTAGTTTTGTAGATGGAAATTCAAATTTTTCACTAATAGCGTCAAGAAAACAGTCAAATGGCGCAATTGATGCATTTTTAACAACAATAAACATAAAAAGTGGCATAGTTTCTTGCATGGGTTTTGGCAGCATTACAGATGAGAATTTCAACTCAATCGTAAAAAGATTATTTTGCGATTCAATTCCAATTAACATCAATGCAATAGCCCTAAAAAGCTTGTACGAATACTACAGGGAAAAATCGCAAAAAAACAACATAAATTTACCTTACGAGCTTTCAGTTTGGGAAAAAATACTAAACGGAATAAGAACAATAAACTATGACATTGCAGAATTTATTAATTCAAAACTAGACACAATCAATTTAACAGAGCCAAAAGTAAAAAAACTATTATCATCTAAAATACTTGAAACTTGGTACTATTCTGTTGGACAAAATGAATATGTTGATAAAATAATCGAAGAAATAGAAAAAGAACACATTACCGATTTAGACAAAATAAACGAAATTGTTTCTAAATCAATTGATGATAATTTTATTTCAAACAAAGAATATATGGCAGAATTGCAAAGCAGATTATTATTACAAGCTTATGTTGCAAGCTTGGCAAAATTAAAAATGACTTCTGCTTGCGCTTATAGCTTGTGCTTTAAAAATCCATATTTAAAAATGTTTATCACTTCTTCAATTGATAAAAGTTTATACTATGCACTAAGCACAAAAGCGTATGAATTAGAAGAAGAAAATGTATTCAAAAAAAGCAAGCCGACTAACTTCACAAAAGACGAACTTGAATTAATAATGGCACAATTAGAGGAAAAATGGAGCTAAAAAAGAGAATAGTAGCACTTGATATTGGCACAAAAAGAATAGGAATTGCAACCTGCGATGCCTTGTGGATGGGTGCTAATCCCCTCAAAACAATTAATCGAACAAATGACAAGTTAGCGCTTGATGAAATTAAAAAAATATGTAATGAATATCAAACAGACACAATTTTAATTGGCGTACCATACAACATGGATGGAACACTAGGTTTTCAAGCCAAAAATTGTCTAAAATTTATTGAACCACTTAGAAAAGATTATGTTATATTAGAGCAAGATGAAAGACTTTCATCATCAGAGGCTGAAAATATATTAAAAAACCAAGGAAAAAAATATACAAAAAACAAAGCTCTAGTTGACGCAATGGCAGCCTGTGTAATATTAAACGAATATATGGAAAATAATAGATAAGGAAAAAATTATGCAAGAAAACGCACCAGAAATCATCAAAGTAATTGGCGAACAAGGCGAAGAAATCTTTATGAAACTACAAGAAATTGTCACAGTAGAAGACAAAGATTACGCTCTTTTATCAATTGTTGAAGAGGACACTCTGCCAACATCTGATAACGATAGTGATGAATTAATCATTATGAAAATGAACAAAACAGATGACGAATGCACGTTTGAAGTAATTGAAGACGACGAAGAATTTAATATGGTAGCTTCAGCAATTACAGACGGCGATGAATTTGAAGAAGAATAACAAATAAAAGGAGCTAAATAGCTCCTTTTATTTTTGAATTAATTCTTCCACTCTAGTTTTTTGTTTTAAAATTTTAGCACGCTTAGAGCGATATAGCATATCACAAAAAGCTTCAATTCTAGTGATAAAACCTGCTTCACCTGTGTGTTCGTCAATTGTTAAATTTAAAAGTGGCTTATTATAATTTTTAGATTTTCTTCTAATATCTTCTAACATCAAACTATCAGGGCCACAACCAAACGCCGTAAGAGTAATAATGCCATCAATTTTATCATCTTGCAAATAATGACCTGCGCAGCCTGTCATTTCATATTGATTTGCCCAATACAAACTTGAATTTAGCGCACTCATACCACCTTTTAACTGTTCAAGAGTCAATTGAAAAGCGCTATATACACGAACATCCATCTCTTCTAATTTTTTAAAAATATCCATGCATATTCTTTTATCGTAAATATTGTATCCATGTCCAATAAGAGCGACATTGATTGGTTTTTCGTCTTTTTTTGGAGGAATTATAACTCTTGCTGCCTTTGCGTTTTTCAAAGCTTCATCAAATTCCAATCCATTTTGCATCATTACATTAAAATTGTTTTGAACAATAAAACCAGCTTTTTGAGCTTTTTTAATTGTCTCATAATCATCTATTTTAAATTGTTTAGCAATTTCAATTAAAAAATCAATTAAATTACAATTTTTTTCAGATTTATCTAATGTTGCTTCAATTAAATTAAAATCAGCTTTCACAACGTTTCGGATTAAATCGGGTAAACCTCTAATTTTAGAGCAATTATATATTTTTGGAGCAATTGATTGAATTGAAGGAACAAAAATATTTTTTACTCCTTTAGAAATTAAATTTAGAACATGTCCAACAAATACTTTAACAGGCAAACAAGTCTCAGTCACAACCAAAGATGCGCCATCTGAAATTGTTTTTTTAGTTGTAGCATCAGATAATATTACCTCAAAACCTAAATCAGTAAAAAAACCGTACCAAAATGGAAAATATGTGTAATATAACATTGCTCTAGGTATGCCGATTTTTTTCTCTAAATTCATAATTAAATCCAATAAACTACAAAACAATCATACACTAAACATAAAAATAATTAATTTTTTGTTACTAAAAGCAATTCGGATGTCAATTTTTGATAATTATTTGTTTTAAAATAATATAAGAATTCTTTTAGGGAAAATTATGTCTTTTCAATATATAAATCCGGTTTATTTACAATATCCAAAAGTTTACAGCTACAATATGCAAGCTCAGCCACAAATTGCACAGAGTACTTATGTGCAAAATCCTTATCAGGCAAGCTTTTACAACCAAAGCATAGTTTACCCTTATAGCCAAATGTTAACAACACAAAAAAATCTTGGCTATGTAAAAACAGGCGAATTAGTTGCGCCAAACGGCGAAATAACACACATGTATCGCTTGAATAACGGTCATGAAATCGCAATTATGCCAAGAGATAACGAGGCTTCAATTGTAAAAACATTTGTTGATGCAGGCTCAATGAATGAAACAGACGAAAAACGAGGCGTACAACATACAAATGAACATGGATTATTTAAAGGTTCAAGCAAACTAAAAGACGGTGATGTATTTAAATTAACAGGTCAAATGGGTGCATATACAAACGCTTCAACAGATTATGCACAAATTAACTACTACATAACTGCACCGTACATGGGAAAAGAAGAACTTAAAAAAACAATTGCAATTCAAGCAGATATGATTTACAATCCAACTTTTGACGAAGCAGCGATGGAATCAGAAAAAGGACCAATTTGTTCTGAAATTTCAATGATAAACGATGATCCTTCAACTCAAGCTTTTGATAAAGTAATTAGAAATTTATTCCAAATAAAATCAAACAGTGAAAACATGGTAGCAGGTTCAATTGAAACCGTGCAAGGCTTAACAAAGCAAGATATGCATAATTATCATCAAACATATTATGCACCCGAAAACTTGCACACTGTAATTATTTCAGATAAATCTATACCTGTTGAAGAAATAATCGAATATGCAGCACAAAACTTTAAACCTGCATACGAACACAACCAAAAAATTCCTGTTAAAAAAGAAGTGCTAAACCCTCTTCAAGTTTCAAAAAGAGAAGATATAAGAAGCTCTAAAACAAATTCGACAGCGGTTTATATGGCTTTTGCGGGTCCAAAACCATCTGAATCAAAAGATTTCATCGTTGGAAAAATGGTTGATTTTTATTTAGGTCAATGTTCTACTTCAAATCTAAAAAATGGTTTAGAAGAAATGGATGCAATGTATAGCAGTGCTTTTCAAAAAGTTGGCTTAAACGAATATGACCCATACGCCCTTGTTGGTGTTATGGAAACAAATCCAAACGACGAACAAAAAGCTCTTGATATATTTTACGATAGCATATTAAAACTTCAAACAACACCCGTATCAGATGATGATATGCTTGCAATGAAAAACTATCTTAAAAAGAATCTTGAATACTTGATGAGCGACAGTGAAAGCGTTTGCGACACAATAGGCGATTGTATGAGAGATAACTCTCTTGAATTTTTCACAAATTACAATCAAATTCTTGCTTCAATTACAAAACAAGACATAATGAACTATGTAAATAAATATTTCAACTTAAATAAAGCCTCAATTGTCGTTGTACACCCATCAAGTGTTAGCGAAGCAGACATCAAAAACAATTATTCAAAATCAAAATATTCAATTCATAATGTTCAAAATCAAACAAATCAAGTTTCATTCACAGGAAATAAAAAAATAAGCACTGATAGCGTAAAAGAATATAAGCTATCAAACAATACACATTTAGTTTTAAATAAAACAAATTCAAATTTATGCGTATTCAATTGGTGCGTAAATACACCGCCTGTCAAACCAAAAAATCCAAACATTCCAGCGGTTTTAAGATATATGTTCAAAAAAGGTTCAGAATACCATAACCAAAATGAATTAGAAAG
>JAZUSV010000086.1:0-6387 GCA_045606885.1 Candidatus Gastranaerophilales bacterium
CTTTTGTTCGGGAAACGGCATTGCAAAGCTTGGGGTATTAAAGGCAACCGAGGCACTTCAGAACGGAAAAACAGTTTCGTATTGCGAATCTTTTGATGATTTAGATAATATTACTGCCAAAAAGATAGCCGAATTTGCAAACAAAGGCTATGAAGATAGAAAACTCAACTATATTATAATTTTATTTTTATTAGCCGTTTTAATTTCAATGATAATTTTATCAAAACCAATTTTTGCTTATGATGTGACAAATTTAAAAACAACGGCTCAAAGTGAAAATATATATCAACAAAAAAACTTTGAAGAAAACATCAAAAACAAATATAACAAATCTCATATCACATTTGTAAACAAAGGAATTGCACACATAAAACAAATGCGATACATCAATAAAAAACCAATTAAAATTAATATTGTTGAATTAAACACAAACGTAAATCCAAATCTAAAAATTAAACCGCAAACAGCCAGCACCAAACTTAATTCAAAAAAAACAGTGAGGAAAATAGCTCAAAAACAAGGGGCAATTATTGCCATTAACGGAGGATATTTTAAACCACAAACAGGTGTACCTCTCGGAGCTTTGATGATTGATAGGAAAATTTTAACAGGTCCGATTTTTAACAGGGTGGGAATTGCAATTTTTGAAGACGGAGAAAACACAAGCTTTAAAATGGACAAAATTAAGTTCGATATTAAAGCATACACAAAGACTTCAATGGTTGAAATTGATAACATAAACCAACCAAGAATGCTCTCAACTTATAGTCTTTTATATACAGCCGATTGGGGAGCAAACAGCCCCATTGCACCAAAAAATTGCTACAATATGTTAATTAAAGGTAATAAAATTGAAAAAATTTCGGCTAATCCAATTCAACTAAACGAAAAGGATTTAGTTCTTCAAGCTCCAAAGGAAATTATTGAAAAATTAGCAAGAAATAATAAAGAAATTTATATTGATATCAAACTTCAAAAAAGCTTACAAGGCGCAAAACATATCATTGGGGCAGGTCCATATTTGGTAAAAGAATCTGAGGTTTATGTTGATACAAATGAGGAAAAATTCCAAGCAATCTCAGGGAAAAACCCACGGAGTGCCATTGGCTTTCGAGCTGATGGCACTTTTATGATAGTTACTATTGACGGAAGAGAAAAAGCCTCAGTTGGAATGACATTGAAAGAATTAGCAAAACTTATGAAAGATATTGGGTGCGAATATGCAATGAACTTCGATGGTGGTTCATCAAGCGCACTTTATATTAAAGGCAAAATTGCAAACACGGCAACCAACAAAGAAGGTGTTGCGGTTTCAAATGCACTAGTTATTAACGATTTAAGTGAAGAATTGAAAATTTCAAGCCTTTAATTTGATAAAATTGCTTTCATTGCTAATGGAATATACTTAATCAAATCAGAAGCAAGCACACAATATTCTGTCATTGATTTTGAGGCAATTTCGCTTGCAATTCCATGAACATAAACTGCGCAACAAGCAGCTGATTCTAAAGAAACTCCTTGTGCGCAAAAACCTGCAATCATACCTGTTAAAACATCGCCTGTTCCTGCTTTAGACAACGCAGAATTACCTGTATGATTGATAAATATTTTTCCACTCGGAACAGCAATAACTGTTTCATGTCCTTTTAAAAGAACAATGCAGTCAAATTCTTTAGCAGCTTCCCAAGCCCATTTCGCCCTGTTTTGTTGAATTTCTTTTACTTCAACACCCATAAGCCTTGATAATTCCATCGGATGAGGTGTGATTAATGAATTTAAAGGCATAGAGTACGTTTTTGCTTTAGCCATAATATTTAAAGCGTCGGCATCGACAATAATTGGGGTGTAAGATGTTTTATTTTTTTTCATAAAGCTCAACACAAAATCATCAACACCACCAATTTGACTCAAGCCACAACCGATTGAAACAACGTCATAGTTTGCTATTGCAGAAATAAATTTAATTGAATCTTTTGGAATTGTGCCATATCCGGACTGTCCTAAATCCAAAAAAGTGATATCAGGCGTGCAAGATGCCATATTTGAAATAACATCCGAGCAACTTGCAAGCATGCAATAACCTGCACCAACTTTTAAAGAAGAAACCGAGCTTAAATAAGCAGCACCTTGATATTGACAAGAACCAGCAACATTTAAAACATGCCCATAAGTGCCTTTGTGGGAATTTTCAATTCTCTTTGGAAGAAGATTTAAAACTACATCTTTTCCTAAAACTTGAATATCAGCAAGTTGCTGTTGTGCCATTATTTCTCCTTAATCTAAACCGGTAATATTAAACTGTCTGTATGCTTCATAAGCGGCAATTGCAACAGAGTTAGATAAATTTAAACTCCTAGTTATTTTTCTCATTGGAATTGTTGCACATGTTGTTTCGTTTTGGTTTAAAATTTCTTCCGGAATACCTCTTGTTTCAGGACCAAAAACTAAAAAATCCCCTTGAGAATAACTAATATTAGTATAAACTCTATTTGTCTTAGTTGTAAAGTAATAAAAGTTAGAATTTGGATTTTCTTCAATTAAATCATCCAAACAATCTACATGTTCAATTTCCAATTTGTCCCAATAATCTAAACCTGCACGTTTAACATACTTATCAGACAAGACAAAACCTAATCTTCCAACAAGATATAACTTAGCGCCTAAACAAGCACACAAGCGAGCAATATTACCCGTATTTTGCGGAATTTCAGGTTCGTATAGGACAATGTTTAAAAAATCGGACTTCATAATTTAGAAAAATCTTTTTGATTCAAAAACTACAGGTAATCCCCTCAATACACAGAATACAACGCTTATAATAGCGCAAATTTCACCGATTTTTAAAACTAAATCTTGGTTTGCATACGCTGCAGGAATGTGTCCAGCAATTAAGAAAAAGAAAGCAACGGCTTTGCAAACTGCATAGGTAAATCTTGAAAAGTTTGAAGCAACGATAAATTTTGCAATTTTACCTTGCATCATTGTGGTTGAACCAAATGCGGTGAAACCTTGCTCAAAAGCTAATGTTCTTAATGAATCTGTAACTATACCTCTTGTTAAAACAATAATCGGAATACAAGGATTAATCCAACCCAACGCACAAAATGCTATCCAAAATACATTTTCAACAATTCTATCACCCATAATATCAAGCAGTGCACCAAGTTTTGTTGAAATATTTAATTTTCTTGCAACAAAACCGTCAAGACCGTCAAACCACATCAAAATTGCAGTTAAAAATAGAGCAAAATAATAGGAATAAGGGCAATCTTTACAGAACAATAGTGCCACAACAATAAATACAAAGAAAATTCGTGATAGTGTGATAATATTAGCTAAATTCTTTTTCATATTTTATTCCCCTATTAATTCTTTCTTAATAACTTTAGCAACTTCTTCCACGCAGTGTGTGTTACCAAGCAATTCTTTTGTTTTTTTACAACCTTTTAAAATATGTTCTTTTTTAGAAGGATTGTCTAAAATTTCGCAAATACCGTTTTTGATTTTTTCACTTGTTGCATCAAACATCAAGTATTCATCAACATAGTCTTCACCTGTGATAATATTTACCAGACAAGCTTTTTTAATATTTCTAACAAGCAAATAGACTAAATAGAAAAATAATGGTCCACGATAAGCAATAAGCATTGGTGTTTCATACATTGCAGCTTCAAGTGCAACTGTACCTGAAGCTAAAATCAAAGCGTCAGAATATGCCAATAATTGATGATTTTCACCTTTAATTTGTTTATATGGAACACAAAATGCGTCGTCTTTTAAACTCATCGCATGAGAAAAAACAAATTGAACATCATTTCTTGTTTTTTCAATTAATTTAAGTGCACCTAAAAATGTTTTTAATAAAAACTTAATTTCAAAAATTCGTGACCCAGGGAAAACACCAATTAGTTTTTTGTTTAAATCAAGCCCATGACGAGCAAAAAATTCTTCTTTATTGTTGCATTCGGGAAGCTCTGACACAATTGGATGTCCTACAAATGTTGAGTTAATCCCCTCTTTTTCATAAAATTCTTTTTCAAAAGGAAAAATCGTTAATACTTTATCAATATTCTTTTTAATTGTTTTTAAACGATGTTTACGAGAAGCCCAAATTTGCGGAGGAATAAAGAAAAATGTTTTAAATCCTTCTTTTTTTAACGCTTTTGAAATTTGCAAATTAAAAGCGCCATAATCAATCAAAAGAACCAAATCAGGCTTAAATTCGTTTTTTAAATAATTTACAATGTCTATACCAAGTCTAAAATGTTCCAAAATGGTTTTTGGAGTCATTCCCATTTTGCCCATGAGTTCATGGTTTCTAAAAAGTTTAACACCAGCATTTTCAAGATTAGATTCGCCAACACCTTCAATGACAATATCGGGAATTATCTTTTTTAATTCCCTTGCTACTCCTGACGCATGTACGTCAGCCGAATAATCCCCCGTAATTATAAATATTTTTTTAGACATACTAAACTGCTACTATAACCATTTTATTTTTATTTGCAAATTCAATCATTTCTTTTGCATTGACAATAATTGTTTCGCCACTTTCAAGCGCTAAAACGTTTGCACCATATTTTTTCATTGTTTTAATTGTTCTAAGCCCAACAGCTGGAATATCAAAACGTTTATCTTGTTCTGGTTTAGAAACTTTAACAACCACAGCATTTTTGCCTCTTGCTAACTTTCCGCCACGTTTAATACAACGATCAGTTCCTTCAATTGCTTCGATTGCCATAATCATTCTATCTTTCATTAC
Source organism: Candidatus Gastranaerophilales bacterium (assembly GCA_045606885.1). Lineage (GTDB taxonomy): Bacteria > Cyanobacteriota > Vampirovibrionia > Gastranaerophilales > Gastranaerophilaceae > RUG14156. The sequence continues at coordinate 4,763 of JAZUSV010000086.1, forward strand.
AACAGATTGACCGATATCAAGCCCACCCATTTGTTTTGCAATTTTGAAACCATATTCAATGTCAATATTTTGAGCCTCATTTGGAGCTAATTTTGTTAAAACACCTTTTTGAACCATTAAATTTTTAATAAAAATTGTTTGATCCAAAATTGTAACTCCAATTGATTCCATTTCTTGAATTATACGCAACATAACAGCGTCATCATTCAATTTTTTCATTTCTTTCAACATTTCAATTGCACGACGCTCAAGTTTTGGACGTTTAACAAGCATTGTTTTAGAAACTTTACCCAAAAAAGTTAACTGTTTAATTTTTTCGTCTTGCAAAAATTTTTTAATTGAATCAACTTGTCCTGGACCATAAGACACAACTTTTGAACAATATTTTTTTAATTCTTTAACATTGTCTGATGATAGAGATACACAAACAACTTCAAAACCGTTTTGTGCTGCACTCTTTGCCATGCTTACAGGCAAATTGCCATCCCCCGCTACTAAACATTGTTTATGCTCTAGTGTAATGCTTGTCATTTTATAAACTAAACTCCATGTTATTTTTATTTTCTTTAGAATTTTGCTCTATGATAGTTTTAACACTGCCGATTGCCTCAAAAGTTCGAGGTTGCATTGTCATAATTATTTTATCTGCCTCTACGGAATTCACCCCTTTTTGAGTGATTTTTGACCTGCCTGTAAATATTACCTTTTCAGGTTTGCTTGTTTTTGAGTTGATATACATGATTGCTTTTGGCCCAACAGCGATATAGTCTGCATATTTAACATCAACATCTCCCGTAGCCATAATTGTACTGCCTTTTTGGTCATATTGCTGATTTCGAGCAGTAATAATAATTCTATCACCGTTTTCAAAAGTTACATCAGACATTGTGTTTCCACTAACAATAATATCTTGACGCAATTTTGAATATTGCAAATTATCACCCTTAATTATGCTTTTATCTTGCTTAATTGTAGCTTTTGATACAAGTTTTATGTTTTGCACATCACCATGTTTATCCATAAGTGCAAAAGCTTTATCTGATGTTGCAACCATATCTTCATAGTTTACAACTACAGAACCTACTGCCTTCATAAGATTTGTATTGGTATCATATTCTTGCTCATCGGCAGTAATGATGATTACAGGCTTTTTATCTTGTATAACATTTGTTTGCGCATTTCCTTGAGCAGTAATTACTTTTTTAATTAAAGACACTTTAATAATATCTGCTTTGACTTCGTGTTTTTTATTATCTTTTATTTGATGAGCATAAGGTTTATCGAAAAAAGTAGCCAAGGAAGGCTTTTTGGTCTCGGGTTCTAAGTCTAAATCAGCCCTAGGGGATTGCACAACAACATCACCGATTTGCACTTTAACATCACCCTCAAAAAACCCTTTATTTTTATCAAGCTCAATTTCTTGTTTTTTTGATTCAATGGTAATAGCAAAAACACTACTTGTTAAAAGCATAAATAAAAATACTATTAATAATTTTAAATTTTTCTTATTCATTAATATTAATCTAGCACAAAATTATAGTCGTGTATATTTTTTCTTATCTTTTTCATCTGCAAAAAGCTGAGTTTTTGTCTTGCCGATTATTTTAAACACAGTTAAATCAGAA
>JAZUSV010000087.1:0-7314 GCA_045606885.1 Candidatus Gastranaerophilales bacterium
CAAATCAAATTCCTTTGTGGAGTAGAGTAGAAGTTGCGCAAATGCCAATTGATAAGTTTTGTGCGGAAATGGATATTGAATTTGGTGATGATATAAAAAATCAAATAGATAACAAAGTTAAAAATATGGGTGCTGAAATTATTGCAGGAAAAGGCAAAACCTATTATGGCATTTCTACTTGTGTATGCTATATTGCTGATGCAATATTAAACAAACGTTCTGTAACTGCTAGCGTAACAAGTGTTTGGAGTGGAGAATATGGTTTAAATAATGTTGCAATGAGCTTGCCTTGCCTTATTGATTACAACGGAATAAAGCACGTTTTACCAATCGAGCTTAGCTCTTCTGAACTTGAAAAATTGCTAGAAACCAATAAAAAATTATCTGCAATTATTGAAAAAGTTAAAATTTAAAAATTTTAATCTTATAAATATCAATTTTTAGCTAAAAAAAGTTTTTATATAGCTATAAGTTAGTTTTGAGAAAATTTATGGCTGATATTAAAAATTTTACTAGTATTGTTAACGGAATTAAAAATGTTGCAGTGGTTGTTTCAAGCCCAATTAAAAGCACATCTCAAAATAGAGAAGAGCAAGAAAATAAAAATATACCAAAAGCTAAAACGCCAACGGCTGAAAATGTTTTAGGTTATTTTGCTAGAAAAATTAATCCAATAATAAAAAATAATTCTCCTGAAGCTATTAAATTAAAAAAATTATTTCTTGATGGAGGAATTCCTCTAAAAAATATTGCAGAAAACGAAGAATTAATAAATAAACTTTCAAAATATGACTATGATAATATCAAGGCAAAATTTGAATATTGCAAAAATAAAATATTGCCAGAAACAGGTTTTCGTTATGATATTGGAAACTTAAAACATTACGAGAGCTATTTGACCTTTGAAGAATTAAATGTCGATAATCTTAAAAAATTATATGAAAATGGCATATATTTAAGAGAAGCTCAAAGAAAATATACTTCGGAAGCGTATTTGGATGCGCCTGGTAAAAATATAATTTTGGAGATACATTACCTTCAAGAGTATGAAAATTTTGATTTTCTATCTACAGCAGAGCAAAAACATTTCATCAAGCATGCGTTTCATTATTTTTCAGATGAATTTATAAACAATTTGAGTGAATTTGATGATTTGATGAAATTTTCTTTAATAAGAGATTTAAAACGTTGTGGCTCTGGTGAAGAACTTGAACAAGAACTTTTAGAAAAAATACAAAATAAACCTATATCTTCAATTTCAATTGACGAAGATAAGATGAGCGCTTTTTTTGAAAATGGTGTTTTTGAATACGAAATGCTACAAAATAGCATAGGTAAAGTTGATTTGGAAAAATATAAAAAAGGTTTTCCTTTACAATATCCAAGAGAAAAATTTATTGAAGATTTTAATAGTTCAATAAAAGACTTAACTTCAGAAGAGCAAAAACAAGTTTTTGGATATTACGGTTTTAGTATAGATTCTCAAAATGATATTGTGAAATTTCCTGTTCCAACGAATAAGGATGTATCAGCATTTTCTCCAAGCGTTCAAAAAGTGCTTTTGGAAACCAATGTGTATGTTAATAATTTTATGTTAAACAATAAGATTGTTTTAGATGAAGAAGATATTGAGGCGCAAGAGTTTTTAAATTCTTTTATAGAAGTTTTCCCAGAATTTATTTCTATAATTGGAAAAATTCAACATAGAGGTGATGGCATTGATTGTCATACAATTGAGGTTTTGCAAAATTGTATTAATAATCCGCAAACAAGCAGTCTTTCAAAAGATGAACAGTGTATTTTATTTATGACAGTAATGTTTCATGACATTGCAAAAAAAGAAAAAGTAATAGATTCTGAACATCAAAAGCCATCAGCTTATTTTGCAAAAGAAATTATCAAAAAAGCTCCAATTTCTCACGCTCAAAAAGAAAGAATTTATAATTTAATTATGAATAGCCATTGGGCAACAGAAAGCAAAAGCGAAAAAGATTTAGGAGCAATTTTCAGACATAAAAATGATTTTAAAATAGCTCAAATTATAGCAAAGGCAGATGCTGAATCTGCTGGTTTTAAATATTTGAACCCAGAAGACAGAATAAAAGAAATTAATGAAAATATAGCAAAAATTCAATCCAGCGGGATTGCGCTTTTTGCAGATAATTTGCCAAGTGATACATCAAAATTTCCAAAGGACAGCGACGGAATTAAGTATTTAGATTTAACAGATAAAGAAGAAGATTTAACTAAGTATGGTTTTGCTGAAGGTGTAAAAGTTAAAGATTTAAATTTTTTAGTTCATAGCACGTATGAATCGCTTGATGAATTAAATAAAATTTGTGATGACAGCAAAGAAATATGCTTAAGTTCAAGTCTTTTAAGTGCGAATGGTAGTCTTTCAAATTATTGGAATGGAGAATGCAGTGTAATTTTGGACTGTGTAAATTCAGATATTGCTCTTGGCGGAATAAATGTTGGTTGCACGGGCGGACAAAGAGGCTTTGAGCATTTTAAAGATTACGTATATATGGAAAATAATTGCTGGGAAAGTGAACAAAATAAAGTAGAGCATATTAAAAGGCAAAGACAAGAGCTTGTTAACTACTTAAAAACAGAACTTGATTTAACAGATGAAGAATATTTGGAATTTTATCTTGCGCTTGAAGAATATGACAGTAAGCGCAAAATAGAAGATATTACTTTAAAATCAGGAAGAAAAATTGATTCAAAAACAACAAGAAAAGCAATAGAAAAAATGCAAGCGTATGTATTGAAAGGAAGAGAAAGCGGAAATTCTTACCCAAATGAAGTTGTTGTTTTCCAGCCAAAAATTCAAGCAGTCGTAATGAGCAAAGAAAAATATATAAAAAGCAGTATAGAAACAAACAAAATAAAACAAGATGCACTAAAAAACAATATTCCAATTGTTCTTGTGTAAAATCCATGGTAATTGTTGAGAAATTTATTCACAAATAGGCAATTTTTTGATAAGCATAGTTTTTGTTTTGTTGTGTAATATTTGTATGAAAGGTTATTTTTGAAGGCGCTAAATTTAAATATTGATACAATTCAAAAAGCTTGCAACCGTGCTTGTTTTATAGGTGGTTGTGTTAAAAATGACATTTTACATAGATTTGACGCCGATAAATTTATAAAAAGCGCTAATATAGCTACAACCCCTTTTACTTTAAGGACAACCGCTGTTGTTAACGGGCAAGCAAAAAATAAAATAAACAGTGAAAGTTTAGATAATGCATTAAGACATTTTGTTGGAGAGCCCGAAAAGCCAATAAAAAAATCCAGCATACATGGCTCTCATCCTATTCGCTCAGCCCTTCAAGCTTTTTATTTTAAAAATATTGAAATAAGTAATATTGTAGCTAAAGAAGATTATTTGATAGTAAATTTTTCATATTTTAATAATGCCAAAGAGCCCACAAGACTCTGCATTTCTTTGTCAGAAATTTGCAATTCTCGTTTAGTTTTTGAAAAAATTAAGAAATATATTGGCTTTAGCGAAGAAGATTTTGAAGCAATAGGTGAAGTACTTAAGCAAGATACAAAATTAAGTAAAAAAATTCTTGAAAAATTTGAAAAACAAGGAAATGAAAGGGCAAAAGAAATTCTTGCGCTATGCAGAAACGATGAAACAAAATACGTTAACTTAACTTTAGATTTTTTAAAAAATTTAGACTTAAATGAAAAAGAATGCGAAATTTTACTTAACTCTTCAGAAAGATTATCAGGAAATCAACCAAATCTTTTGTCTAAAATTAAAGCAGTTTTAACAAATAATCTCAACTTTAGAAAAGCCATTGCTGATTTTCAAAGCTCAGAAGCTTGCGCACCAAAAATACACCCATTATATAAAGAATTGGTTTCTGATTGGGAAAATAGAAATATAAAAATAATAGAAGCTAAAAAAATGGAAGGTTTTTCCAAAGACTTCGTTGAAGTTAAATTAAAAGAAGTTGTTGAAGAAGAAGGACAAAGAATTGAGAAAATAACAACACAAAAAATACGCTTAACAAGACAAACAATGTATGGGCAACTGTTGCCATATGGTTTTGAAGAACGCTTGTTAAAAATGTGTGAAAATGATGACGCAAAAAAAGCTTTTATTAATATTAATTATGAAGATTTAAGTTTTGATGAATTTTTTAGAGCTTTTGAAGAAGAAAATATTGGTGAAATATTAGACATCAGACAAGATAGAATAAACGCAAATATATACGAGCTTTCTTATATCTTGAAAGGAAATCCAAAACCACAAACCAAAACGGTAATTTTACAAGAGGCATTGTCAGATGAAACTATTGAAAAATTGGCAAATATAAAAATTGAGCAAAGACGTTTGCTCCCAGATGAAAAAGCAACACCGAAAGAAATTAAGGCTTTGTTTGGAAATTTCACTAGAACATACCCTACGGAAGAAATAAAAGAACTTGCAAAAGACGCTTTAGAAAATGCTGTTATCGTCAATGGAGGTGATAGCAACGGCAAAGTTAAAATGATTGGACAAAGTGGAAACATATTGTTTGAAGCTTGGGCAAGACAAAACAATGGCGAGTTTGTTATTGAATCCTTTTATCCAATTTTATCTGGTGCAAAAAGTCATATAGATGCAATAAGATATTTGTACAAAAACGGAGATTTTTTTGAGTATCCAAGAGTTTCTTTGTTTTTTAATCATAATCAAAGAAACGTATCAAAATTAAGTTAATTTGTGTATCTAAAATAAAACATCTCCCCTTACAATCCTTAACATTGCTATAATTTCCTGTTTACTTTTTTTGTTTGTGTTATTCTATATTTAGTAGATTTTCTACCATATCGGATTTGTATAAGCAATTAAAATAGCTAAAAGAGAATAGAGTTTATGGCAGCGTTACATATTTTAGATAGTAATTTGCACAAATTATGCGCAAGAGGGGATAATGAATAAAAAATTGTTTTCTCTTGAAAAAACGCAAACTCACGATAATTACAGAATATTTGGTATAAAACTCTCTCTTTTAAATAAACATTTTAAAAGAGAATGTGAAGCGTCTAAAATAATTCAAAATTCTTTGGATTTATCTCAATTAACTAATAGTAAAAAAGTTATCGTATTTTTGACACCACCAAGAACAAAAATAAACGGTGGAGTTATGTCGATTTTTTCTCTTTGTGAAGGCGCAAGAAATATCGTTAAAAATGCATATTGTTGCCTTGCAACATATCCAGGTAAAGAAACTTATGTAATAAACGATAAATTTTTGAACTATGAAAAAATCATTAGATTTGAACAAATAGTAAAAAACGCTAAAAATGTTCAGGAGCTAATTTTGCACATTCCTGACTATTATTCATCTTGTTTTTATAAAGATTTAAACAAAAAAGAAATATCTTTTCTTAAATCAATTCCAAATTTGCAAATCAATATTTTGAATCAAAATATCGAGCAAATGCCTGAACCTAAAAAGTTACAAGACTTATACAAACTAACTAAAAACATCACCCAAACTCTTGCTCACAACAGATACGCAAATCAAGAAGTTTGCAATAAGTACCAAATTCCAACACATTTGTTTTCTGTAAACATTGATTTAACAAAATACAAAACCTATTCTTTTGAAGATAAAGAAAAAATTGTTGTTTTATCGCCTGATACAAACGAATATAAAGATAAAATTGTTAATAAACTAAAACAAGAGCTTCCTGATTGGAACTTTGTAACAGTTAACAATATGACTTTTAGTCAATACATGGATTTAGTTTCAAGGGCATATTTCACAATTACCTTTGGAGAGGGAATGGATGGATATTTAATCCAACCACATTATGTTGGAAGTGTTGGTTTTGCTGTTTATAACGATGAATTTTTTCCAAATAAAGAGTGGAGCGATTTAAAAAATATCTACAGTTCTTATGATGAAATGTTTGAAAATATTGCAAATGATATCAAAAATATTCACTCAAACAAAGAATTATACAACCAAGCAAATTCTGAGCTTTTAATAAAAAATAAAAAACTGTACAATATCGAAGGCTTTAACGATAATTTGACAAGATTTTATGAAAAAAAATACGACTTTATACCAATAAATGAGGATAAAAAATGAAAAAGTTTTTAAAATTTTTATTCAGTGTTACAAATTCATGTGATAAAAGACATAAAATTATCACAATTTTTGGAATAAAAATAAAAACAAAAAGAATAGATTGCAAAACTATCATCGAAAATTTTAAAATAATGCACGATGACTCTTTGTATATTGGTATTCCAGATGATATTACGTTGCAAATGTCTTTTAATAACGATTGTAATTGCAAATGCAAATTTTGTTCTGAAGCAATTGCAAAAACAAAAGAAGAAAGACAAGTTATTCCTGATAAATGGCTTTATGAATATTTATTGCCGCTATATCCAAAAACATCTAACCTTGTTCCAACTTATGGTGAAATAACTTTTTGTAAGGAAGGTTGGGAATATCTTAATTTTTTAAATGAAAATTACCACCACATAAACATTTTTGCAGAAACAAACGGTATTGCTTTTAACGACAAATGGTGTCAATTAGCAACAGATAACTTAATTAACATGCATTTTTCAATAAACGCAATTAACGATGAATATTTCAAAAAAACCGTTTGGGAAAAAGATGGTGTATATGATTTAATTCAAAAAAACTTCAATCACTATCTTGACGTTTTAAAAGAAAAAGGTTTGTTTGCTTTTAAACCGAGTGTGTCTTGTGTTTTAAATTCAAGCAATTATGAAACAGTTAGAGAATTTGTAAGACAATATGTTGAGCGTGGAATACAACATATTAATTTCTACTTTGACCACATTGAAAATTGTGTATGGAATTCTCAAAAAGATGCAAAAACCAATGACGTAGAAACTGTTTTAAAGACGCTTATTGAAATTAGCAGGGTTTTGGATGGCAAAGTTGCAATAGGGTATAAATTGTTTTTGCCAACAAATAACCTTGAAAAATACGAAAAAATGGTTGATGAAGAAAACTTTGAAGAATTAAAAAATAAATATTCAGACATATTAAAACACGCAGAAAGCTTAGCAAATTTATCTGAACTATATCTTGAGAAAGATAAAATAAGAGAAGCGAATTCAAAAAGCAGATATACATTGTATGAAAATTTGACAGGTTGTACATTCCATCAAAAAATACACAAGGGATTTTCTATTTGCACAAACCCTTGGAACCATATAAGACTTCGTCCAAATGGGGATGTGAATTTCTGCTCTTGGATACCTTACGAAATAAATTTAAAATCTTTCATCAAAAATAATAAAATTGATTGGAAAGA
>JAZUSV010000088.1:0-8772 GCA_045606885.1 Candidatus Gastranaerophilales bacterium
GCTAATTTAAAATTAAACAAAAACAAATATGAACAATTATTAGCTCAATATCAAAAAACAAATCTTGTTGCAATGCAAGAAGTGAATGATTCTTTATATAATTTCAAAACAAATGAAGAAAAATTAAAAAATAATTCAAAGGCTTACGAAATTCAAAAAAGAGACTATGGTTATTCTGAGCTAAAATATAGCGAAGGCGTTATTTCTAAATTAGATTTACTGCAACAAAAAGAAGCTCTTTTATACATGGAAAAACTTCTCGCAAGTTCAAAAACAGATTGTCATATCGACAAAATAAGCCTATACAAAACCACGGGTGCTAAGATATAATAAACAACATGAATAATTTTATAATAATTCTTGTTGCTATATTAATTACATTGTCTGGAATGTTTCGAATATTAAAAAACGACCAAGAACAAATTGTAACAATAAATAAAGCTCGAAAACTGAGCACTGAATTTAATCAATGTGTTAATTTATTTAACCAAAAGCAATATGAATCTGCACTTGAATGCAATACAAAATTAAAAGAGGAATATCCAGATAACGTAGTTATAATATATAATTATGCACTTTCTTTGCTATACAGTGGCAAAATAGATGAATCTATAAAACATTTTGAATATGTTGTAAAAAATGGCAATGAAAAAAAAGATATTACCGAAAGTTCTACTTATATCTTAAAAAAACTTGCAGAAATGAAGCGCCTAGATACGCACGATATAGGTGATTATTTTGTTGATGTCGACAGATACTCAATATGGGAAAATCCTCAAGAAATTAAAGTCTATATCCATAACGAACATCAAAAAGGTCGCCTTTTAAAAGAAGCTTTTGATAATTGGGATAATTCGCTTTACGGTATGGTAAATTTTATTTATGTTGACGACCCAAAAAAAGCAAAAATAAGAGCAAAAGCAACATCCCAAAAAGCAGTAGCAAAAACTTGCAATATGCCTGACGCAGTTGGTTGCGCAGCACATCGAACATACAGATACAAAAAAAATCCCAAACAAAGCTACATGTATGACGTCGAGGTTCTGGTTGCAATAGATTTTGACAACAAACCTGTAACAGACAAACATTTTTACGCAGTAGCTTTACATGAAATTGGTCATGCGCTTGGGATACAATCGCACAGCCCAAATATTGCTGACGCAATGTATCCAAATACGGGAAGCTATGCACAAAGACGTGGTAAAATCACAAATAGAGATATAAACACAGTAAAACGCATATATGGCAATATATAGTTAAATATTTCACTTCAAGGGAATAAATTAATTGTTATGAAATCTGCAATCAAACTACTTGTAATATTTATTTGTCTTTTTTCAATGGTATATGCTCGAGTTGACAACAAGACGTATACAAAAGATGTTGACACCCTTGCAGTTTGGATTAATCCTAAAAAAATCAAAGTTTATATTGAACCATCACCAAAAGCACACATTTTAAAAAATGCTTTCACGATTTGGGATAGCGCAATGCGAAGTAATATGAACTTTATTTTTGTTAAAGATATAAAAGAAGCAGATATAACCATAGGTTATGTGGAACAATTAGAAGGAAATGCTGTTGGGATGGCATATCCAAAGCACACAACAATACAAGGAAAAATATATTTAAGCAAAGTAAAAATCTCAATAGCCAAAAAAGACCCAATTGGCTTTAATCAAAGAGATGGTGAACTTTTAAAAGTAACGCTTCATGAAATAGGTCATGCTATTGGAATTTTAGGGCACAGCAATAGTATTAATGACATAATGTATTATTCAACCGCAAGCACAAAAGGAACGTCTCCTTCTTTAAGAGATATTGATACCGTCAACAAGCTTTACGGTTTTTAAATATATTTTTCAGCCATTTTTAAAACTTCATCAGATTTTGCCATCATAGCATGATATTGTGATTGCTGTTCTGGGGTTAAATCGCTAGATTTTGCAATATATTCGCTTGATGGAACATAAGTTACAGTATCAACTTGTGCAGCTGTTTTTTGTTCTTGTACAACGCTTGGAGCTGGAGCTTTTGAAGTAGAATTATTTGAAACCATATTTGTTGAATTATTTAGATATTTTGAATTAGCAGGACTTAATATTTTTCCGCCTGTTAGACTTGTTGCCTTTAAAACTGCGTCAGCGTCAACTTCTTTGTTATCTAACAAATCAAGTAAGATTTTTGGTTCTCGCTCTAGTGCTTTAAGCAATTTTGGGTCTGTTTGAAGTTTTTGCATTGCAGCTGGATTTTTTTCTATTTTTTCCATCAGTTCGCCTTGAGTAATACCAAGCTCTGGAACAATTTGTTTCTTTTGCTCTTCAAGCTGACGTTCTTTTTCTGCTTCTTCTTTATTATATGGTTTTCCAAAGATTTTTTGAACTAATTTTTCAATTGGTTTACTTATCATGCCTGTAAATACAAACATAATCATAATTAATCTAAATATACCACCAAAAAGTTTTGAAGACGGCTTTGCACCATGTTTTAATCCCATTGCAAACAAATTACCAATCCATCTTAATGGAGTTTTTAATATGCCATTACCTTGTAATTTTGATAAATTAGCAATTCCATAAGTAATTGCACCTGCTGTTGGCATAACAACTGTTAAGCTTCCAACATCTGATACAAAACTACTTGCTAATGTTGCAGCCTTTTGCTCTTTTGGAGCTTCTTGAACATTATTATATAAACCAATAAACGAAGGAATAACCATTGCGTTTATCCATGCTTTATCGCATACATAATTTGAAATTGATTCAGTTACAATTGTCGGAGCTGCTTGTACAAATTTGCCTAAACCTGATTCCGCCAAATCACCATTTACTGCGTTGAATTTAATTAAAGCACTTCCAAGATTTGCTTTTGAAACATTTTTCCACTTGTCTTTAAATAATTTTTGACCTAAATTATCAATCCAATTGGTTGTACACCAACTGTCCATTCCATGAACCATGTTGATGTCTTTAAATTCGGGACCTACATTGCCTTTTTGAACTTTGTTAAAAAATGCAAGAAGACCTTTATTAGATCTTTGGTCTTCAGGGAGACTTTTTCTAATATTTTCTGTTAATTTTCTAGCAAATTCAACTCTATCATCTGCGCTATCTAAAACAGCTTCCTTATATATATCAGCAATATCTGCTTTATTTGCTTTCTCCATCAACTTAAAAAGACTTTCCTTTTGATTTTTTGCCAAGTCTAAAACACTATCAATAAATTTTTGACCATCGTCATCAAAATCTATACTTTTTACAAATTTAGCAAGACCTTCCGTAATTTCTTCAGCCTCAACCTTAACTTTTAAATCTTCTACTGACAATTTCGCAAGATCTATTAATTCTTCTTTTGTTTTCCCGCTTGCAGCAATTTCTTTAACAAATTCAAAAACTTTTTTAAAGTCAAATTTATGCGCCTTACCATTTACAGTATGTTTTAATAATCCTATAGAATCTTTAGCAAGTTTTTTCTGACTACCATAGAAAATACCCTGGATAGATTCAATTACGGCACAAGCAAACTGATATACGATACCAGAACATTGAGCTTTTGCCATAGGGTTTTTTGGCTTAATAGCTTTTGCTTTTACTTTTTGCGAAATTTCATCTATTAGCGGAAAGGCATTTTTAACCTTTTTTCCAATTCCACCAAAAAAACCGCTAATTTTACCGCCGATGTCACTAACCCATTTCATTTTAGGCTTTTTAAGCCATTCATCAACCATAGTACCCAATTTAGCAGTAAAATTTGAACTTTTGTTACCCAAAAAAGCAAAACCAACAATTGTTGCAAAAGTCAAACCAACGGAAATTAAGAATTTTTTAGGGTCTTCAACACCTAAATTTCTTAAAATTCTGAAAATAAAGTTGTCTTTTACTTTTTCTTGAGCTTTAGCCGTTAATTCAACAGTATCTTGTTTTAATTTTTCTTTATCAATCGCAGTAAAATTCTCCTGTGATTCAATTCTTTTTTGAAGTTCAGGAGACAATTGTTGGTTATTAGTTGTTAAATTACCAAAAGAAATACTGCTCATATTATAATAAAAACTTCTTATGGCATTTTATTGCCATTTTTAGCTCTTTTTTTAAAAATAATTAACTAAATACCACGATAAACTTTATCGTATTCGTTCACTTTTGAAATAACATCTGAAATAAATCTAATAATTGCCATAATACTCTCCTAAATATCTCTGATAGCTTTATAAAGTGAAATTAAGAGAAAAAATTGCTATAAAGAATTAATTATTTTTAAAATTTCTTCAAAACTATAACAATTATTTAAAATGTGTATTTTGATGTTTTTGTCTATTTTTCTAATGTCATCAACCGTTTTTCCATCCAAAAACTCTTCACTATAGCTTTCGCCATTTTTTTTCAACATCACAGAAGGAATGATTAAATTTTCAATTTTTTTATTTTTTAAATTTTCAATAATATCAACTCCTGTAATTAAACCGGCAACGTTGATATCTTCACCAAAAAACTTATTTTTTATTTCAACTACTTCAATTTCAAGATTTTTAACTTTAATTTGGGCTATAAATTCTCGAAAAATTTTTGCTGCACTGCTTGCTGTTGCAATTGTAATTTTAGAAGGCATTTTGGCTTGTTTTTTTATCTTTTTCAAAGATTTTTCAAAACTATCTTTTAAAAGACGAATTGCACCAACGCCATCTTCGATTTGCAAAAAATCACCATAATATTTTTTACTTGGAATTTCAATTCCGGATAACAAGAAAAATTCATCTGATGCCATTGCAATTTGTTTTTTAACTTTTTTATTGAATTCTTCAACAATTTCAATAGTTTGTTTAGCAACTTTTTTGTCGACTTTTTTTAGTTCATTTCCTTCTCGATACTTTGAAATTCCAACAGGAACAATTGCAATAGATTTAACAATTGTTTTCACTTTAGCTAAATCATCTAATGTTCTTTTTAATTCTTCGCCATCATTCAACCCTGGGCATAAAACGATTTGCGCATGGATTTGAATTTTATTTTTTTTGAAACGAATTAATTGTTCCATTATGTTCTTTGCATTTGGATTTTTTGTCATTTTAACCCTTAATTCAGGATTAGTTGTATGAACTGAAACAAACAAAGGTGAAATATGATATTGTTCAATTCTTTGCCAATCTTCTTCCCTAAAGTTTGTCAAAGTAACGTATGTTCCTTGGATATAGGATAATCTCCAATCGTCATCTTTAACATATAGAGACTTTCTTAATCCATCTGGTTGTTGATCAACAAAACAAAAAACGCAATGATTTTGACATCTTTTTAATTTATCAAAAACCGCACTTGCAAAGACAATACCGAGCTCATCATCAAAATCTTTTTCAATCTCATATTCTTCAAGCTCGCCGTCATTGTGTTCAACAAGCAAATTTACTTCTTCATCGTTAATAATATAGCTATATTCAATTATGTCTTTTGGCTCAATTCCGTTAATTTTTAAGATTTTATCACCTTTTTTTATTCCGATTTCTTGAGCAATCGAATCTTTAAGAACCTCTTCAACCAACATGTTTATTTTTGTCATAGTAATTTAATTAACTCATTTACTTCATCAAGGGTAATTTTAACGGTATTTTTTTGAGTATCCGAAAGAGAAATATACTCGTTTTTCAAGCCTCTTTCAAGCTTAATTTTATAAAGTTCCAAATTATTTAAAAGATTTTCTTTAAAAGAAATTAATTCATTAACACTTAAAATTTCAGAACAATAAAGCAAAATTTTTGCATCATTTACGACATAATATGGGTGCGCTTGGGTATGGGTTTGCAACAAATCAGCAAGATGTTTTTTACCAGCGGAAGTAATGGAATATATTTTAGACAACATTCCACCGTCTGACATTTTTTCTCTACATTCTACACATCCCATTTTTTCAAGACGTTTAATTGCAGGGTTAACTGTTCCTAAACTAGTTTTTAAATACGCAAAAAATAATTCATCTATTAATTTTGAAACACGATAAATTGTTGAATCATATTTATTTAAAATATACAATATTACAATTTCTATCATGTTTTTATATTATCACAATTTTTGATATATTGAAATTATGGGAATAATTGAAATATTCAATAAAAATATTGCAAAAATTGCACCAATAACTTTCATTATTTTAACGCTTATTATTTCACTGCTTAAAGTTCCTTTTTTTGATGAAACCCATGCGCTCATTATTTCGCAATTTAATTTTAGTGAAATTTTCCAATTAACAAGAATTGAAGGTCACCCACTTCTTTGGTATTTGATTTTAAAACCATTTAATAATCTTGATTGGTATCCATATTCGCTTGATTTTATAAATTGGATTTTTTCTTCATTGATGATTATTGTTTTGTGGAAGTATGCTCCGTTTAACAATTTTATAAAATTTTTAATCACTTTTTCTTTTCCCTTTTTCCAATATTTCGGCGTAGTTTCAAGACCATACACTCTAGGGGTTTTAATTATATTTTTATTGTGCGCATTATACAAAAATGCAACTAAAAAACCGATTTTATATTCTTTTTTACTTGTTTTGTGTGCAAACATTAGCATCATCACTCTTTTTGTTGCTTTTGGTTTTGGAGTGTTATTTTTATACGATTTATTTAAAGAAAAAAATATCAAAAAATTCGATTTATGCTGGATTATTTCGCTTTTAGTAATAGAAATTATGCTATTTTGCGCACAATTCTTATTTTATGAATTACCAATAACTCAACCAACTGACAAACACATTGTATTTTTAAAACATTTTTCTTATTTTGTTTTTAATCCTTTTAAGGATTTATCAGAAAAAAACATAAATCAAATATTATTGCATTTGTTTAGCTTTATATCATTCTATTATTTTGCTTATTTATTCATAAAAAAAGCCAAAAAATCACTCGTATTATTTGCAATCACAAGCACCTTAATGGTAATTACTTTTTTAACATTCTATATCGGTGCTTTTTGGCATTATATTTTCTTTTTAATTGTTTTTATTTGTGCGCTTTGGATTAATTGGGAAAAAATTAAAAAAGAAAAAATAACAAATGTTTTACTTATCATACTTTTGCTTTTAAATATGTCATCTTATTGCGTTTCACAAAAAGGAAGAAATGAAATAACCTTTAACACGCAAACCTATAAAAAAATACTAAAAATAATCACCACAGACAAATATAAAAATGCAAAATTATTTTGCTTTGACAGCTATGAAAGAACCTCTCCTGGATTATTATTGTATTTTAAAAAGCAAAACATTATACTGTACGATAATAACAACAATCCTAAAGATAGCTTTGTTAGCATACGAAACTTGCAAAACGCATCTTATAAAACAATTGATATAGAAAAATTTGTTAGTTATCTAGACAAAAACAAAGAAAACTATATCATTTCAGCAACAACAAATACAAATCTTCAAACAAATTTTTATATTCAAGAAAAAAATACTAAACTTTTCCTTGATTTAGTTGAAACACATCCCGATTTAAATCTTTCAATTTACAAATTACGATATAAAAATTTTTAATAAAAATTAAATAATAACACTCAAACAAATATTTGAGATAAAATTATCATAAGTTTACAAGAGGAAAAATGAAAACATTAGCAGATGAAAAAATAATAAAAATCATCAAAGAGACCAATTTGCAACACGTTGCAATAATTATGGATGGCAATCGTCGTTGGGCAAAAGAACATTTTTTACCTACCATGATGGGACACAAAAAGGGCGTAGATTCGCTTAAAAACGTCACTCGTGCTTGTGATGATTTTGAAATTAAATATCTTACTTTATATGCTTTTTCTACAGAAAATTGGAATCGAAAACAAGAAGAAGTTGATTTTCTGATGGATTTACTTGCGACAACACTAAAAAATGAACTTAAAGAACTAAACGAAAACAACGTCAAAATGAATTTTATTGGAGACTTGTCTGCACTCAATCAAAACCTTCAAAACATTTTAATTCATTCCAAAGAAACAACAAAAAACAATACAGGCGTTGTTTTAACTGTTGCAATCAATTATGGTTCAAGAGATGAAATTGTTAACGCAGTTAAAAACATCATAAAGGACAACAAAAAAGAAGAAGAAATCACAACAGAATTAATCTCAAATTATCTTTACACAAAAAACATTCCAGACCCCGACTTGTTAATCAGAACAAGCGGAGAAAAAAGAATTAGTAATTATTTGCTATGGCAAATTGCATATAGCGAAATATATATCACTGACACATATTGGCCTGAATTTGACAAAGAACAACTATCTAAAGCTGTTATTGAATTCGGTCTAAGACAAAGAAGGTATGGCAAATAATGTTACAAATTACCTTAGCTACAGGAAATAGCCATAAAGTTGAAGAAATTAATTTGATTGCTAAAGAATACAATATCGAATTTATTTTACCTGTGGGAAATTTTGACCCCATAGAAGATAGTGATAATTTTTTAGGTAATGCATATTGCAAAGCGAAATGTGCAAGCAAGTCTCAAACAACAGATTTATATCTAGCAGACGATTCGGGTCTTTGCGTTGAAGCGCTTGATGGAGCTCCAGGCATTCACAGCGCAAGATATGCGCCAAGCGCAAAAGAGCGTATCGACAAGCTTTTAAAGGTAATGGAAAACAAAGAAAATCGAAATGCGTATTTTACCTGCGCTATGGTTATAGTTAACAAAAAAGGCGAAATACTTTTTGAAACTCAACAATATTGCCATGGTTCAATTTTAAAAGAAGAAAAAGGGAATGGCGGTTTTGGATATGACCCTATTTT
>JAZUSV010000089.1:0-3719 GCA_045606885.1 Candidatus Gastranaerophilales bacterium
GACCGCTTGGCCTCCGACTTAAACGGCTACACCCTGTTAAAATGGAATTTCATCTTCATCAATCAAATCTTGAGCGATTTCATCTTGATTGAATGAAACTATATTTTCACTTTGCGGAGTTTGAGCAGTAACAACATTTCCAGCTCCTGCGCTCATTTTTTCCACAGAGCTTGCTTGAATTTCAAACACTTTTTTATCTTTACCATTTGGTAATTTATAAGTGTTTATTTGCAATCTGCCTTCAACAGCAACACTATCACCCAAAGCGACAGTAGAAGAAATAGTCTCAGCTAATTGCCCAAAAGCAACAACTCTAAGCATTCCATCGTTTGCAGGGTCAATATTAATTGTGAAACCTGCAATTGCCATATCATTTTGTGTGAATCTTTTTTCAGGTGCTTTAACAACAGAACCTGTAACAAATGCTTTCGCTAAAGTCATTTATGCACATTCCTTAACTGTAAACATAATTCTAATAACTGAATCGTTTAATTTTAATTGTCTTTTTAGTTCAACAATTTTATCAGCAGGCATTGTAACCACTTGATTTACAACAAAACCATCAGTAAAACCAGCAACTTCAAATGCTAATTTTTTTCTGCCCATTTTATCGCATTCAACAACGTCGCCGCCTAATGTTTTAACAATTTCTTCAACACGAGCAACAACTTTATCTGCTTCTTCGTTGTCTAAGTTAGGTTTGATTATTGTAAATAAATCGTATTTTTTCATTTTTTCTCCTTTTGGTGACTTTTATATATGGTAAAAGTTAACACAAACACAATTTCGACACAAGCAAAATTTAAGTTATGCAACGATTACTTATTAAATTCAAGAAATATTTCCTTAATAAATTCAAAGCCTTTTCTTAAACTTTCAATTTCCATTGATTCATTTGGAGAATGCATTGAAGAAATATTTGCAACACCAACCAAAACAGGCTTAAATATTTTGCCATATTTATTTGTTTTATTTGCATATATATGAGTTTCAGCACCTGCGTGAAATGATTGTATTTTAACGTTTAAATCTATCTTTTTGCCAACAAATTTAGCAATTTCAGACATTTCTTGATTTAAAGATTTTTCAAAAGGCAACATGTGAATTTTGACATTCATTGAAGCAGAGGCCAAATCGCCATATTTTTTATTAAATTTATCAATTTGTTTTTGAAATTTTGAAATCAACTTTTGCTCATATTTTTTTACAGAGCTTCTAAGAGAATAATGAGCGTAAGCAGAGGTGTTGATTACATTATCAGCACTCAAATCAACTAGTTCTTTTGAATATGGTTTATTGTGTTGTGTTTTATCTAAAAATCTTTCAAGTCCAATATCAGTAGCGCCTGCGACAATTGAGCCAAGATTACATGAAGTAATTGTAAACCCATTTTCAACTTTATAAACGCCATTTGGGAGTTTTGAAACTAAATCGGCAATTAATTTTGCTGCGTTATAGCGTTTTTTATCTTGAATATCGTTACCGCTATGTCCGCCTAATTTTGTTGAAACTTCAATATCAATTTTAGTATAACCAGCTCCAGCTATTTCAAAATTTCCTAAAGAATCTGAATCCAAAACCAAAACATTTTCAGACTCAATCTCGGCAAATTTTACGTGGTTAATTCCCGTCATACTTGTTTCTTCGTCACGAGTTAAAACAATTTCAAGACCGCCATGTTGGATGTGAGGGTTTTTAGCTAAAAAAATTGCAAGATTAAGCGCAACTGCGACACCTGCTTTATCATCTGCACCCAAAGTTCTCGAACCATCGGTTTTAATTATTTTTTTATCGTCAGAATAACAAATATTAATTGGGCTCGAATTTCCAACAACATCCATGTGAGCCGACAAAAGCAAAGGTTTTTTGCCTTCACAATTAGCTGGAACTTTAATTATGACATTTTTATAGTCGTCATAATAAGCGTTAATTCCATTGTTATATGTATATTCCATTATTTTTTTTGAAACTTCTTCTTCGCACAAAGACGGAGAAGGAATTTTAACCAATTCTTCAAAAATACTAATTATATCCATTATTATTTCCTTTATTTATACATTTTAATTACATCAATTGCGCCATCAAGAACCTCTTGGGCTTTAATTTGCGCTTTTTTAGAACCTTGATGAAGAATGTCGTTAACTTTATCAATATCATTTTCAAATTGAATTCTTTTTTCACGCAATGGCGCAAGGTTTTCGTTAATCTTAGCTGCAAGTTTTCTTTTGCATTCAGCACAGCCCATTGTAGCATTTTTGCAACCGTCGCAAACGCAGTCTAAATCTTCTTGCGAACCAAAAATCTTCCAATAATCATAAATTACTTCACAATTATCTGGGTTTCCTTTGTCATCTTTTCTAATACGGTTTCTATCGGTAATTCCAGACATAATTTTCTTTTGAGTAACTTCAGCAGTATCTGCTAATTTTATGTCATTATTAAAAGATTTACCCATTTTATTTCCGTCAAGCCCTTTTAATAATGGAACTTGGGTAAGTTTTGGTTGAGGTTCTAAGAAATAATCAACTCCATAAATATTGTTAAATCTTCGTGCGATATCTCGAGATAACTCAACGTGTGCAACTTGATCAATTCCAACAGGAACCAAATGTGCATTAAAAGTTAAAATATCTGCCGTCATCAACACAGGATATCCAAACAATCCATAAGAAAGATTGGACATATTTTCATTTTTATCTTTCATAATTTTTGCCAAATCTTTTAAAGTTGGATCACGCTCAACCCAATTTTGAGGAGTTATCATAGAAAGATAAATATGCAAAGATGCAGTTTGAGGAACTAAAGACTGCAAATAAATCGTTGAAACTTCAGGATTTACACCAGCACAAAGCCAATCCAATAAAACATCTTGCACATTTTGCTTCATTGTATCTGTATCATTATATTTTGTTGTAAGCGCATGCCAATCAGCAATTGAAAAATAGCATTCGTATTCATTTTGAAGATTAACCCAATTTTTCAACACTCCAAGATAATGTCCCAAATGCAGCTTTCCTGTTGGGCGCATACCAGACATAATACGCTTTTTATTTTCCATTATTTATCTCCTCAAGAAGTTCTAATGCTTCTTTATAATCATCAAAAATCATTAGTGCTTGTCTTAAATGTTCAAGAGCTTCGTCTTTCAAATTATTTTCATACTCGCATCTTGCCAAATTTGTTAATAAAATATGATTTTTTGGATACGCTTTTAGTAGTTTTGCAAAAAGCCCCATTGCATCTTTATAGTTCTTTTCTTCCAAATAACAAATTCCAAGCATATTCAGCGTTTCATCATCTTGAACTTGTTCAATAATATCTTGCAAGAATTGCTTTGCTACTTCATATTTTTTAATTTGGAAATAATATTTTGCACTATGAGTTTTAGCTAAGAAATTATCAGGTTCAATTTCAAGCGCTTTTTGCAGATATTTCTGAGCATTTTCAAAATCACGCTCTAACATATAAGCATATCCTAAAAACGCAAGCGCGTCAGCCATATCTTCCTCATAAGACAAAGCTTTTAATAAGGCGTTTTTTCCATCTTGAATTTTGCTTAACATCATATACGCAACACCAAGTGAATAGTGAAACTCGGCAACATCTTCTTCAAGATTAATTGCTTCTAACATTTCATCCACTGCCCACTCATAGCAATTCATTTTCAAATATAAAACACCTAAATCCTTATGAGCGTAAGGGTTATCTGGCTCAAGAAT
>JAZUSV010000090.1:0-5072 GCA_045606885.1 Candidatus Gastranaerophilales bacterium
ACAGGCCTTAAATTTGCAAACAAGTTTAATTTCTTTCTTATTCCAAGTAAAGCTTTTTCGGGTCTTAATTCTGGCGCTAATGAATCATATTTCCAATCGCCAACAGCGCCCAACAATACAGCGTCTGATTTCATACAAGTTTCAATCGTTTTTTCAGGAAGAGGAAAACCTGTTTCATCATAAGCTCTTCCGCCAATTGAAGCGTAATTATAATTAAAATTTATTTTATAAACTTGAGAAACCTTGTCTAATACGCTAATTGCGCTATCAAGAATTTCACTTGCAACACCATCACCAACTAAAACTGCTATATTTTTCATTATTTCACTTTCTTTTGTTTTGTATATTCAACCAAACCACCAACTTCAATTAAGTTTTGTATTTCTTTTGGGTATGGCGAAAATGAATACTCTTTATTTTTAGTTTTATTATATATTTTTCCCTGGCTTAAGTCGATATTAATTTCATCATTTGTATCAATGTCATTTTGTATTTCATCATTTTCAATGATAACCAAGCCAATATTAATAGCGTTTCTATAAAAAATACGAGCAAACGTTTTTGCAATTACTGCCTTAATTCCACAAGTTTTAATAGCCAAAGGTGCATGTTCTCTTGAAGAGCCACAACCAAAATTGTTGCCAGCAACAATAAAATCACCCTCTTTTACAAATGTAGCAAAGGTTTTATCGATATCTTCCATACAATGCAAAGCTAATTCTTTTGCATTTGGAGTATTTAGATATCGAGCAGGTATAATCACGTCTGTGTCTACATTATCGCCATAAATCCAATTCTTTGTCATAGGTTTTTTTCATCCATTTAAACTATATACAATCACTATATTATAAATTAAGATAATTATGCAAATAGGAATTTGAAAACAAATTCGCACACAGTAGTAGACTTGTATACAGCATTAAAAAAGGAGTAAACAATGCAAGAAACAATTATTGAAACAGCTGGTAAAATTTGGGAATACTTAAACGAAAACGGCGAAGTAACAACAAAAAAAATGAACAAAGATTTAGGTCTTAACGAAAACTTTGCTAGCCTTGGCTTAGGTTGGTTAGCTCGTGAAGACAAAGTTAACTTTGCTAAAAAAGGTTCTTACACAAAAATTAGCTTAAGATAAGTTTTAAATTAATTATAAAGAAGTCCTTGTTAAATTATTGACAAGGACTTCTTTTTTTATGACAATAGAATATAGTCGAGTAAAAAAGATAGATAATATTAATAAGAAAAGGAAATAAAAATGGCTACACCAAAGAAAAGAACAGGTAAAGCAAAACAAAATGCAAGAAGAGCTAATTGGAAAGGCTCAACACCTGCTACAACTACATGTCCAAATTGCAAAGCAATCGTTTTAACACATACAGTTTGTCCTGAATGTGGATATTATAAAAACGGCATAGCTTCAAAAAAAGGTGAGACAGCTACTGAAGTAAAAGCGCAAGCTCCTGTTGAAGTTAAAGAAGAAAAAACTGAAGAAGTTAAAAAAACTAGAAAACCTAGAGCAAAAAAAGCTGAAGTTGCTGCTGAAGAAGTAAAAGAAGAAGCAATTGTTGAAGCTGAAGAAAAAACTGAAGAATAGTAGACAATAAGTAATTGGGGTAATTAGTATGACAAGAATTGCAGTTGATGCAATGGGAGGAGATTACGCACCTTCAGAAATAGTTAAAGGTGCTGTTTGGGCTGCTCAAGATTACAATGTGCCAATTGAATTAGTTGGTCAAGTAGACAAAATCCAAAAAGTATTGGATGAAATTGCAAGAAAAGGCATTCGTTCAAATCGTGGCGGATATTTTGTCAAAAGAATAAAAGTTGACTTTTCAAAACTTGACATCAAACTAACCCAAGCTGACGAAATAATCGAAATGGGCGAAGCTGTTGGTACTGCAATTCGCAAAAAGAAAAATTCCTCAATTGTTTTAGCGGCGGACGCCGTTGCAAAAGGCAGTTCAGACGCAATGGTTGCTGCAGGTTCAACAGGTGCTGCTATGGCAAGTGCTTTGTTTGGTCTTGGCAGAATCAGAGGCATTGAAAGACCAGCAATTGCTGCAACTCTTCCAACACTAAAAGACCCTGTAATTCTAATTGACGCTGGCGCAAACTCAGAAAGTTCAGCTGAAATGATTTTGCAATTCGCCCTTATGGGTTCAACATTTGTTGAAAAAGTATACAACAGACCAACTCCTCGTGTTGGTATTTTAAATATTGGCGAAGAAGAGGAAAAAGGAAACCAATTAGTTAAAGAAGCGCATAAACTTCTTAAAGATAATACTTTAGGAATTAATTTTATTGGCAACATTGAAGGTAAAGAACTTTTATACGGCGATGTAGATGTTGTTGTGTGCGATGGTTTCGTTGGTAATGTTGCACTAAAAACTGTAGAAGGTTGCTCTATGATGTTATTTAAATTAATCAAAGAACAATTCAAGAGTGATGTTTTATCAATGATGGTTGGTGCACTAGCAAAACCATTCTTAAAAAGAATTTATAAAAAAATTAATTACGAAGAATTTGGCGGAGCACTTTTGCTTGGTGTAAAAGGTATTACCGTAATTTCTCACGGCAGAAGTTCTTCATACGCAATCAAAAATGCAGTACGTGTTGCTAAAGAAGCAGTTGAAAAAGGCGTATGTACAAAAATTGCCGAAACAATTAACTAGACAATATTAGAGGAAAATATGAAAAAAATAGCTTTTATCTTCCCTGGTCAAGGTTCACAAAGTGCTGGCATGGGATTAGATTTATATGACAACTTTCAAACAGCTAAAGATGTATACAACACAGCAGATGAAACTCTTGGAAAAAAAATATCTACAATGTGCTTTGAAGGACCAGACGAAGATTTAAAACTTACAATTAACGCTCAAAGCGCTATTGTAGCAACATCAATTGCAGCACTTGAAGCTTTTAAATCTCTTAGTCCAGATATTAAACCAGCAATCACAATGGGACATTCATTAGGTGAATATTGTGCAATGTATTGCGCAAATGTTATGGATTTAAAAACAACAATGAAAGCCATTCAAAAACGCTCAGAATTAATGGACGAAGCTACAAAAACAACTGTTGGCACAATGGCAGCGATACTAGGTTCAAATATTGAAACTATTGAAGAATGTTTAAAAGAAGCTTCATCGTTAGGTCTAGCTCAAATAGCAAACTACAATGACCCATCACAAATCGTTATCACAGGTGAAGTTGAGGCAATTAACAAAGCATGTGAACTAATTAAAGAAAAAGGTGCAAAAAGAGTTGTACCTCTACCTGTTTCGGGTGGTTTCCATTCCAAATTGATGGACAGTGCTTGCGAAGGTTTTGTTGATTTCGTGAAAACTCTTAGTCTAAACAATGCGTCAATCCCTGTAATTACAAATGTTGACGCCAAAGAAACAACACAAGTATCTGATTTTATTGAAAAAATGCCAAACCAAATTAATTCATCAGTAATGTGGGTACAAACAATTCAAAAAGCAATTGAAATGGGCATAGATACATTCATTGAATTTGGTAACGGCAAAGTATTAGCAGGATTAAATCGCAAAATATCAAGCGAAATTAAAACATACAATGTTTACGATAGTGAATCCTTAAAAGCAACAATTGAAGAATTAAAAGGAGTTTAATACAATGAGTGAAAAATTAGCATTAGTTACAGGCGGTTCACGAGGTATTGGCAAGGCATGTGCTCTAAAATTAGCGCAAGCAGGTTATGATGTAGTGATTAACTACGCAGGCAATGTGGAAGCCGCAAATAAAACTGTTGAAGAATTAAAAGCATTTGGCGTTGTAGCTGAAGCATACAAATTTGATGTTTCAAATCAAGCTGAAGTAGATGAAAACATTGCTAAAATCATCGAAAAACATGGCAGAATTGACATCCTGGTTAACAATGCAGGCATCACAAGAGACGATTTATTTATTCGTATGGATAGCGAAAAATGGAACGCTGTAATTAACACTAACTTAAATAGTGCATATTACGTTACCAAACCTGTTGTTAAAGTAATGATGAAACAACGTTCAGGTGCAATTGTCAATATGTCAAGTGTTGTTGGCGTATCAGGCAACACAGGGCAAGCAAACTACTCTGCTGCTAAAGCTGGTTTAATCGGCTTTACAAAATCATTAGCAAAAGAATTAGGTGCAAGAAACATCAGAGTTAATGCAGTTGCACCTGGTTTCATTTCAACCGACATGACAAAAGATTTAGCAAACACGGAAGAAATGTTAAAATTTATTCCTCTAAGACGTATGGGAACACCTGAAGATATAGCTGCAGCAGTTAAATTCTTAACAGTTGATTCAACTTATATTACAGGTCAAGTTCTTGAAGTTGACGGCGGAATGATTATCTAATGAAATCAAAACTAACAACAAAAATATTATCTTTATTAATGCCGATACTTTTTTTAAATGTATCGGCATTAGCAATTGATTTGTCGGACTACAAAGACTTTTCATCTCGCTCATTGATTATGAACAACCAAAACAACCTTATCAATCAAGAACAAAAGGAATTATTAAAATCTAAAAAACTATCACCAGACGCTTTTTGCTTAATTGAACAAATCAAAAAAGATAACATTGAAAACGTTAAAATTTTACTAGAGTTTAAAACAAACCCCAACCAAAGTTATATGGAAGAATATCCAATTTATATAGCTGCAAAAGAAAACAATTTTGAAATATTAAAACTATTATATGAACACGGTGCAAAATTAGATAAAAGTTTTTATAGCGAGTTATACGAAGCAGTTAAACACAAAAACAATGAGATGGCGCAGTTTTTAATAGATAAAAAAGCAAATATTCATTATATTGATTCCGTGACTCAAAATTCCATATTATATTTAGCCATAAAAAACAACATGGCAAATATAGCTCAACAATTAATTGAAAAAGGTGCAGATATTAATTTTAAAACACTAAAATTAATTAAAAAGAAAAAATTAGACTATCTGCTTAAAAACGTAAATTAGCTCTCAATCATCATTTTATATATGTTTTAGCATATTTATATATAAACCATATATATTAAATATGTACTTTTGTAACGTTTT
>JAZUSV010000091.1:0-6628 GCA_045606885.1 Candidatus Gastranaerophilales bacterium
AATAGAAGTAGTGTTTGGTAGACACAATGGTAAATTCGGTTTAACAAATTATTTAAAATCATACATTGAAGAGCAAGGCGAAAACTTAAACGCTGTGAAATCAAACTTGCCTATTATCTTAAACTTTGAAAGAAGACTTGCTAAGGGCGATATTAATCTAAGTGGTGATGAAATAGATGTTGCAAGACATATTTTATACCATGGCACAGCTTCTAGTGCAAAAAGTTTTGGACAAGTTACGAACATGGGCAAAAATACAACATACAGAAGAATAGTTAAAACTGTGTTTGATGAAAAACAGTTTGACAACATAGAAGGTATGCCAAAAGTTGTAAAAAATGTTGTTGCCGAACGACTTAGAATGTTTTTAGAAGATCCAAATATAAAAGCCGTAGATATGCCTAAATCTTTAACAAAAGATTATTTAAATTGTGGTTCTTTCAAAAACTTAATTAGCAAAGTTGCAACAGAAATGAGCAATAATAAAATTTGGATGAAAATATTTGCTCCAATGACAATTGCTTTAGTTGCAATTACCCTATTGGTTCAACCATTGTTTGGAAATATCAAAAAAGAATTCCCTGAGGAAAACGGAGGTGCTAAATAATGACTAATGTTCAAGCAATAAGCCCAATGTTAGCAAAGGTTGCAGCAGCTCAACAACAACAAATTCAACAAAAGCAACCACAAGTGCAAAATCAAGCTACAGCGCAAAATACTTTAGGGTTTTCTCCGCTTTTAGCTCAAACAATTCTTGCTCAAAATAAACAAATTTTAGCTCCTCAAGCAACTCTTAACGTTAATTTAACCGAAGCGCAAAAAAGGGTACCAGGTTATAAAAACGAATTAAAAGATATGTTAACTCACAACAGAGCAAACATAATTGCAGTAATTCCTAGAATTATGAATGCTCAAGATAAAGACGGAAACGAATTAATTCAAGGCGATGAAAAATCTGGAACATTTGTTAATGCAGTTGAGCGTTTAGACGAATTTTCAAATCTTGGTTTTAATACTCAACACGTATTACCTATTCATCCACCAGGAAAATCTAAAGCAATGGGAACAGCTGGTTCTTTGTATGCTCCTGCTGATTTTCTTTTGTTGGACCCTGAGCTTGTAGATGAAAATCCGCCAAAAGAAGCGTTTGACAAAATTGCTCAGTTATACGAACAAAAAACAGGCAAAAAGTTAACAAAAATGGATAAAAACGACCCAGAAGTCGCATTTGCTCAATGTAAATACTACATTGATGAGTGTCACAAACGTGGTCAAAAAGTAATGTTAGACTTGCCTTCTTGTGCTTCTGTAGACTATGCAAAAGCTCATCCTGAAATGATGGCAATTGGTGCAGATGGCAAGGAAAAAGTGCCTCAAGGTTGGCAAGATATTAGAATGTTCAAACCTTTTAACGATGAGCAAACTCGTGAACTAAACAAAGATTTATTAGATTTACATAAAAAATATGTAGATATGTGTGTTGAACTTGGATTTGACGGCATAAGAGCTGACGTAGGTAGGGCAAAACCTGTTGAGTTTTGGAATGTTATTATTAACTATTCAAGAGCAAAAGATCCTCAATTTGGTTGGTTGGCAGAAACATACACCCACGAAGATGCTTCTCCGCAGTTAAATATGCCATACGATAGACCACAAGAGCTTTTAGAAGTTGGTTTTGATTCGTATTATGGACAATACCATATTTATTCTGATTGGCTAGAAGCTCAAGATTTGTATGATTATGTTAAAGAAAATATAGATATGGCAAATGAAATCGGCGAAGCAAAATCTTTAATCGGTTCTTTTGCAACTCACGATGATAGGTCCCCAATGTTGTATGGTGGAGCTCCTTGGGTAATGTTTACAACTACTCTACAATCAATGTTGCCACAAGTTAACCCATATATGACAGACGGTGTACAAACAGGTGATTATTACATTTTCCCTTATGACCATGCATTAGTTAAAGACACCTTAACGGACAATCATGAATGTACTGTTCATACAGGCAGAATGGATATTTTCAACAAATCAAGAAAACCAGGCGGTCAATTCCCAGAAATTTCAAGTGTAGTAAAATCAGCATTTGCATTGAGAAATAACAAATATAATGAGGTTGTAGCTGGCAAAACAAAACTTCAAATGACAAATGCACAAGATGTTATTACTAAAGGTTCATTCATTATATTGCCAACAAATAATCCTGAAATCATAGCATTTGCTAGACATAAAGATGGAAAAACATTGTTGTTTATTGGCAATAGAAATGTAAATCAAAAAGTTGGTGGAAAAATTGAAATTCCTGGATTAAAACCAGAACAAAAATTTAACAACTTAATGCCAAGTTATGGTGATGAGTGTAAATTCCAAAACAATAAAGATGGTTCAGTTACAGTTGAACTTGGCTCTAGCAGAGCTTGTGTTTTTGAAATTGACAACACCGAAATCGAAAAATTATCAAACCCTGAAAATGTTATGCAACAAAAACATCTGTAAAGGTTAAAAAATAACATAAAAAGGGAAGAATAATAATATAAAAGGAAGAGCTATGGATTTATCGATTAATAAACTTTCTAATAAAAAGAGCAACAACTTAAGTTTTAAGGGTTTAGCTGGTGCGTATGACAAAAAGTCAAAACCTATATTAAGATTTTATGCGCCACCACATACAAAAGATGAAGTTGTTGTGCTTGAATTAGCTTTTCTTACTCCTGATGAAAAAACAGGAGGTTATAAAACTCCTCAAACTAAGCTTATTAGTGAAATTGAGTTTGAAAATGATGTGGTTGAACTTCCTCAAGACTTTGCAAGAAATGTTTCTTCAGGTTTTGCCTATAGATATTCAATTAGAAATAAAAACAATACTAAAGAAGTAATTAGATATGAGGTAGACCCGTTTAGAACAATCCTTGATAACAAAGGTAAAGAAATGAACGTTATCGAACAAGGAAGAATGTACGGCGTTAGCCCCAAGGGTGGTACTATGCGCCATAGCTTCTTAGATAGCGATGTTAGACTTGACCTTGCAACAGGAGCTAGGGCTGAAGCAAAAAATGATTTTGTCAGAAACCATTTTAATAAGCTTGGCGGAAATATTGCGGGCTTGAATTGGTTATTGAAAAATACCAATGAATTAGAGCCATATAGATACTTCATGACAACTCCAGATATTGGTGCAGACAGGGTTTCAAGCCATAGATATTGGCCAGCTAACCAATATCAATGTTCTGATTTAGAAAAATTTAAAGAATTGAACTTTGAATGTTTTAAACAAGGTAAAGGCTATGTTGCAGACGGTGCTTTTACTTCACAAGGTATTCAATCGCCATTAGTACAACACGTTTTAAAATGGGGTGAAGAATCACCATTTTATCATTGGTTAAAAATTGAAGGAAAACCAACTCTTGGTGTTTTGCCTGATATTGTTGAAAGTGAAATCGTAAATCCTTATGAACATATCGGTATTAGATTGGTTGATTCTGAAGGTGAAGGCAAGCCAACTTATATTCAATTTTATGATAATAGATTATTAAATCCTGATGATGTAGAAGATGGCAAATTGCATTTTGACTACAATTATACGCCTGAAAACTTTGACCATTACGACATCACAACGCACCAAGACTCAGTTCAGCCTTATGCGTTTGAAATTGACCCTAAAGATAAAAAATTAGAAATATTCAAAGACAAAAAAGCGGTATTATTAAAAGATATTCCTGATTTAAACGACTTTTTGACTTTCCCAAATTATACAATTGGTCAAAAAAATAGTGCATCAGGCGCAACTTGCTGGGATGGTAATGTTGATATTATCAAAATGAATCTTTCAAACCCAAGATACTTTGATTCTAAAAATGTTGAAGGTTTTGAAAATGCTCGTAAATATTTGCTTGGCGTTGCAGATTTTTGGACTGAAGGAATACAATCACATTTGATATTGGAAACCGCAAAAAATCCAAAAGAATTTGCCGCTATTGCAGCAAAAAATGATGTTGTGTATAGTGAAATTACAAAAAAAGAAAATTTATCTAATTTTGAATCGTTAGTTTTGGCTCAAAATAAAACAGCGCTTGATGTTGTTAAAAATTTCCCATTGCAATCTTTAGAAACAAGTGAAGAATTGAGTGCAATATTTGCTCAACCAGAATTTGCTAAAGAATTTTTGACAGAAGAAAGACAAAAACAAATTGCTCAAATTATTGATAGTGCTATAGATAGGGCAATTCCTGAAAAATTTAAAGATAATTCTGATTACTATTTAGCATATAGAAAATATGTTGTTAAAACATACGGCAATGATATTTTAAGAAACATATATGCTTCTGCTCTAAAACCCGAAGCAGTAGGCGAAAATGGTAAAATTGATATTGCAAAATTAAGAGAAGTTACTCTAAAATCTTTAGAATCTTATAAATCAACCTCTGTAAGCGAAGAAAGAAAACAAGTTGTACAAAAACTTGCAAAAGCAATAAATACGTCATCTGTTGATAAAATCGAAGCTCGTATGGCTGAAGAGCTAAAAGACATTGACTTAGATAGATTTAAAATTGCAGAAGCACTTGTTTTACAAGGCAAGGGCGGTTTGAATTGGCGTTTTGACGCTGCAAAAGATATTGGTGATTTAGATGCAGTAAGAGATAAAAAAATACCGTTTAAAAAAGCTTGGGACGATGTTCAAAGTTTTTGGGGTGATTTTGTTGCAAGAATTAAAAAACATCATCCTGCGTCTTATGTTATCAATGAAGTTACTTCTTTGGGTGATTTTTATAAGTGGAATGACCCTGATTCAATGATGGCTTTTAGCCCTGAATTAGCGGAAGCATTGAAGCAAATTCCAAAAGATGTGCAAGAAAAATATTATGAATATAATCTTCCATATTCTTTGCAGGTGCAATATTTAAATAAAACAAATTCAACAACAACATCGGAATT
Organism: Candidatus Gastranaerophilales bacterium; assembly: GCA_045606885.1. GTDB lineage: Bacteria > Cyanobacteriota > Vampirovibrionia > Gastranaerophilales > Gastranaerophilaceae > RUG14156. Next base: position 4,933 of record JAZUSV010000091.1, read on the forward strand.
TTCACACGGTTTTAATGCTTTTTCAAAATTTGCAGGCGTTGACCCTGAAAGTGTTGTTAAAAATCAAAAAGATTTTGAAGGTACCAAGGAACTTGCTGGTAAAATAAAAGACGTAAAAGACCACATGGAAAGACTGATGATGTTTGATCAGCCAAATGCGGCTATATTTTCTCACATGTTTACAAATAACCACGATAAACCTTCGGTATTGCATACATTACCGTTAAATATGTCTGTATTTATGTCAGGCGATATGAGAAAATTAGACGACTCAGTTAAAAAAGAAATATTGGAATTAATTGGCAAGACCGATAAAAACTTTGATGAAATTTATGAAACAATTTGTCCTAAGGCTGCTGCTGTAGGTTTAGCGATGAAAAAAGTTATTGACCAATATCCTAAAGAAGAAAAACAAAAGTTATTATCGGGGCTTCAAAAGCTTGTTAACGGTCAAAAGAAATCTGGTGGCAAAGGCAGCTTTAAAAGAGCGGAAAGCTTTGGCGTAAAACCTTATGAGGTGACTGTAAAAGATTTATTTGAATATTCAGGCTTAGAAGCAAATAAAGAAAATGTTTTAAAATTCCACCAAGCATTGATGAAAGATTCAATGAAGTTTTATGAAAGATTATGGCAAGTTATGAATGCTTGTGTTGGTACTCCAACACTGTATGGTGGTAATGAATTTGCTCAAACAGGATATGAAACACCAAACAAAAATCAATATCTTGGCATTAGAAACGAAGTAATGCACGATTTAGCAGACTATGGTGAATATGGAAAATATTTCAAAAAAATGTCTGAAACTTCAAAAATGTATCAAAGAAAAGAATTAAGTGCTTTAAGAGATGGAACACCAATTTCTTGCGATATTACAACTGATAAAAGCGATAGCGTAAATAGTTTTGTTGAACAGTTTAAAAAGGCAATTGGTATTCGTACAACAAAAGTAGATGAACTTGCAAACTCAGGAAAAATTAACTATTTTGTTGAACAAATTAGAAGTAAAGGCATTACTGATTTAGATAAGATATTTGATGAAATTCAAAAATCAAATTCACCTGCAACATTATTAGATAAATATTTTGGAATTGCTTCTGATAATAGAAACCCAGAAGCGTTTAGCTGGATTGTGTCTAATGATGAGTTAAGAAAAGCTTTTATAGGGCTTGTTAATTCTGGTGTTGAATGTGAAATGTGGCCGTTAATTAAATATAATGGTGATTCAACAGTAATCAGCGTTATTACAAATCTTGGCTTGCCTAATAAAAAGGCTTCATTTGAAGTTTCTTCAGATAAAATTGCTTCTTCTCGTTCAGTTGCCAATATTCAGTTAAAAAGCAAAGACAGATGTCCATTAGAAGACGGTACATTGCTTAAAAAATATGGTGATGAAAAAACTCTTTATGTTATTAAAGACGGAAAAATTGTTGTTCATGGCAATGAGCAAGCTAAAGTATTGTTGAATGATACTGTAACAACATTTTATAAATTGGCAAAAAGAGCAATATAGCTAGATTATATTGACATCAAAGTCTTCTTTTAGGCATTCTATCACATGTGGATTAATTAAAACATGTGGACAGTTTGCAATGTTTAAATTGATATTTTGATTTAAAAGCATGAATAAAACCTTAAGATTTACAAGGTTGCATTGCGCTAAAAATAGGGTAATTTTGATATTTTTTTCTTTTAATTC
>JAZUSV010000092.1:0-4452 GCA_045606885.1 Candidatus Gastranaerophilales bacterium
AACACATTTTTTATTTGTTGCATTTTTTGAAATTATTTTAAAAATTAAACAAAAAAATAAAATAGCAAAAACAAAAATCCCGACCCAACAGAACTTGCCAAACCTTGCAAAAAACGACCAAATTTCAGCACCTGAAACAAAACCCACTCCCACCACTGCAGACATCATAACCAGCATCAGCCTTGCAAATTCTCGCACATTAAAACAAATGGGCTTAAATCGCCGATTTTTGACGCCATTTGCCAGGTTTGAAATGTTCTTTTTCATAATAAAATCTATGTGCAAAATCTATCAAAAATTCATTTGCATTATTTTTTAGCCAACAAAAAAGAACTGGAAATTTCCAGTTGTTTTTTATAAGATTTGACTAGCTAGTGTCAATTATTAAAAGGTTTCATCTTCGTCTTTATCAAGCCATGTGTCACGTAAAACGGTTTTCACTGCTTTAACAACAACGTTTGAAACGTTTTGATAGCTTGAAGATTCAAACGAAGCTTCACTAGCCCCAGCTGCACCATTAACATGCTCAGCCTGAACACTAGCCACATCATAACCCCAAACAACGGTAATATAACCACTAGGAGCATCATGATCCCTATTCCAACCAGAGAACCAATCAGCCGGTTTTTCATGGTCTGCACAATAAATTACGCAAGTTGATTTTGCAGAATGAAAGACCATATCGCCTATATATTTCACATTTGAACCAATATAAACCGAATTTAGCTTACCGCCGCCGGATATATTTGGAGTAAAAGCTTGTGCGCTAATATATTCCAAAGAATTAGGCAAAACAATTTGAGTTAAGTTACGACATCCTTTAAATGCACTATCTCCTACATATTTTAACCCTTCAGAGAAAGTAAGACTTATCAATTCATCACAACCAAAAAACGCATATGTGTTAATCGATATAATATTCGATGGAATAACTAATTCAGTTAATGATGTGTAAGCAAATGACCATTCTCCAATAATTTTAATCGAATTAGGAATTTCTATTGTTGACTTGCTTGCAGCAACAAGTTTTCCTGTTGCCTTTTCAATAATGATATTTGAATCATTATCAGTGTAATATGGGTTGTCATCAGCTATTGAAATACCACCCACATATCCACTATAAAATAATGCTTGCGCAGCAATAAATTTTAAATTATTACCAAAATAATATGTTACTTCTTGAGAACTGTATACACCTGACCCAAATGAATTTTTTCCAACATATTCCACACTTGTTGGAATTATAATATCACCTATAAAATCCCTTATTAGTGCACCACAAAATGCATAATCATTAATCTTTTTAAGCATTGATCCTTCTTCAAATGATATGTTGGTAACATTAGAACAACTATAAAACGCATATTGACCAATTTCTACAATTTGAGCTGGAATTGTAATATCAGTCAGACTACTCATACTATAGAACGCATAATCACCAATTGTGAGAACATAGTCTGGAATCGTTTCAAGGTTTGTTATTGTTGTATTTAAACACTGAACAAGCTTACCCGTTTTCTTTTCAATTACATAATCACCATAATTTCCACCATCAACAACATAATTTTCGTTACGTTCATCAATTTCCCACTCTGTAAAATCATTTGCAGAAGATGTAACTGTGTTACCTGTAAAAGTAGACCCTTTGGTAACACTGACAATTGTGCTTGGAAGATTTATTACATTAACACTACAATACCAAAACCAAGCTTCACTGAAAGTAACAACACCTTCTTCAACCAAAAGAACATCAATAAACGTGTCGTTGAAAGCACCAGAAGCTATCGATGTGACTGAACCAGGAATGTATACATCAGTAAATGCAAGCCCTTTTAAAGCAGCTGCTTTTATCGCTGTTATTCCATAAGGAATTCTAAGTTCTCCATCTTGAGCGCCAGTGTAGCTATTCATTGTTATTGTTGTTCCGCTAACCGAAACCTTAAAGTCTGGATAAACCGCATTGAAATATGTTGAATAATTTGCATTGAATGTCACTGTCAACTTTTCACTGCGTGAATAGTTGTTGTAATATGTTCCCCAGCCAGATTGTTTTGCAGTGGCATCAGTGTAAATCTTAACCGTTGATGCGCAATTGTAGAATGGCGAAGATGAATAAGAAGATGCCGTAACCGATGCCGTACTTGGAATCCACACCGCTTTAAGCCCGTCACAGTTGTAGAAGGCATAACTTCCAATACCTACCACACCTTGAGGAATCAAGATTTGACTAAGTTTTGAACAGTTATAGAATGCATAATTATTAATCACTTTGAGTGTTGTTGGCAAATCAACTTTAACAAGAGACGTGCAATCACGGAATGCTAAAGCACCAATTGCTGTAAGGTTTTCACCCAAATAAGCCTCAGTCATTGAATAGCAATTATAAAACACAGCACTCCCCAATGTTGTAATTGATTGCCCCAAGTTCACAGTTTTTAAAGCGTTGCAATCATAGAATAAAGCGTCTGGAAGTGCCCCATCAACCTCAGTCACGCCCGTTAGATCAAAATTTTCAAGTCCGCTGCATGAGAAAATATAAGTTCCATCAAAATCGATAGACTTTGGAAACTCAATTGTTTTGAGTGATGTTGTTTGATAGAATGCATATGCACCTATTGTTAAAGTCCCTTCAACCACACTTGCATCAAATGTCTTAATGCTAGAGATGCGAAATACCTGTTCACCAATCAAGTTTAAGTGAACACCAGCCACAACAGTTTCAAGATAATGTGTATTACTAAACGCATATTCTTCGATGGTTTCAACATTGTTTAAATAAATTGACTTTATTGATGAACTTGTAAATGCATGTGATTTAATTGTAGTCACAGTGTCTGGCAACTCAATCTCATCAATATTTTTGTCAGAGAACGCATAATCACCAATAGCAACAACACCATCTGGAATTATTGTGTTGTTGCAACCAGAAATCAAAATGTTAGTTGCAGTTTCAATAATTGCATTGCAGTTGTTTCTGCTGTCATAATATGGGTTGTCAGGGTCGACTTCAATTGAAGTTATATATTCTGCATTTGCAAATGGCGTTGTCAAAGACGTAACATTTGCAGGAATATACACCGATTCAAGCCCCGTGTAACCAAACGCACCACCATCAATTTTTTTCAATGAACTTGGCAACACTATCTCAACAAGACTAGAACAAATATTAAATGCATGATGATTGATAACTAATAGAGTTTCAGGCAAAACAACATTTTCTAGAGCCGTGCAATTAGAGAATGCATTGTCATTAATCGTAAGCACACCATAAGGAACCACCACTTTTTCTATTGTTGTATTTCCAGAAAAAGCACTAGCACCAATAATCGTAACAAATGAAGGGATAAATACTTCGGTGGCACTACCAGAATAACCAGTAAGTGTCACTTCACTGCCACTAACACTAAATGTAAAGTCAGGATATCTCGCAGTGTAATATGCAGAAAGCGAGCTTCCATAATACATTAGTGGCGGATTCTTTTGCCCAGTAGTTCTCCAAGCGGTTCCCCATTGGTTTTCAACACTTGTTTGAGAAGCATTTGTATATATAGAAGCAACTGGCGAACCAGACATAATTGAACCATTTATGAATGCAACACCACTTTCAAACCAAATATGTGTAAGACTTGTGCAGTTATCAAAGGCACCTGTATTAATATTGTATATACTTGGAATTTCAATGTGGGTTAAACCAGATTCTTTAAATGCATCTTTATAAATCGAGCAATAACTTGCATTTGATGGAAGCGAAATCGTTTTTAATTTCGTGCATTTATAGAATGCTTGTTCACCAATTTTAGTTATGCTACCAGAAATTACAACATCTGACAAATTTGAACATTGATTGAATGCAGCATCGTCAATAGTAGCAGAGTTCACGCCAATTCCCCTAAACGAGGTTAGGTTCTGACAATCGTTAAATGCTGAAGTACCTATAAATGAGAAGAATCCAAGATCAACGGTTTTTACTGTTGATCGCATAAATGCAGCGGATCCAATATTCCAAATCCTATCTGCAATTCCAAAATCAATTTCAAGAATTTGTCCACTGCTTTGACCTGCACCCCAGAACGCATCATTACCAATATTGTTTAGTGTGTCAGAAAATTTTATTGACGTAAGATTTCCACAATTTAAGAATGTTTGATTTCCTATACTTGTAAACCCTTCTGGAATCACCAGATTAACCAAGCTTGAACAAAAACTAAATGCATAATCACCTATAGTTCTTCCGCTCACACCTTCGGCAATTGTGAGAGTTGACAATGCTCCGCAATCTGCAAAGGCATTAGCACCAATATTTTTTACCGCAGGCCCAATATGAACTTCAGATAGTGATCGACACCCATAAAATGCTGCTAACATTAAATCTGTTAATGAATTTGGCAAAATAGCTCGAGTGATTGAAGAATATTCAAATGCACCCGTTCCAATCTTCAACAATCCTTCATT
>JAZUSV010000093.1:0-3583 GCA_045606885.1 Candidatus Gastranaerophilales bacterium
ATTTTTCACAATTTAAAAAGTTGTTGCTTATATTTTTTGCAAACCTTTTATTGTTTGGCCCTGTTTTTGCTGACGAAAAATTGTTAGAAATGGACATTATGAGGGCAGATTTGTCTTTTATGAAGGATAAAAATTCTCCTCAGTATGTTAAAACCAAGCAAAAACTTGAAAAATTTATTGCAAAAAACAAAATTGACTACACTGAGTTTGCTCGTTATATGGATGCGCAAAGACTGATTAGCGAGCAAAAGTACAATGGTGCAATTTATGAATTGAACGAGCTTATTGATTTGGGTTACGAAGTTAGTAAGTGTCATGAGTTTTTGGGAGATATTTCAATTAGGACAGGTAAGCCGCCCAAAAAAGCTGCACATTATTACAAGCTTGCTCTTCAACATGACAAGGAAAATATTGTTGCTTCTTTTAAACTTGCAAAATTATATATCAAGCAAAAAAGAAATATTCTTGCAATTGAATACCTTAAAGAAACAATTAAATATACTAATGATTTAGAACATCTTCAAGAAATTGAAGTAATTGTTAAAAATGCAATTACGCCTGAAAGCAAATATGAAGCAAACAATCTTTATGAAATATTAGGAAATATTTACGAGAAAACCGATAGAAAAGAAGAAGCTTATGAGGCTTATGCAAAAGCTATTACTTTAAATAACAGAGATATTTATTTAAGATATTATTTGGCAGATTTGCTATATCAGGCAGATAAAAATCAACATGCTATTTCTTTATATAACTCAATTTTGAGTGAAAATTCTAAAGATTATCAAATTAAAGCTTCTTTAGCTAAAACTTATCAAAAACAAGGTGATTTATTATCTGCCCAAAAACAGTATTTAGAAATTTTGGAAAAATATCCAAATTCAGCGCAGGCAAGATTTGGAATTTATCAGATATTTAAGGGTAAATTGCCGATTGGCGAAATTTTAGCAAAGTTTCATCCTGATGACAATAAATTTGTCGCAAAATCACAGGATGTGTATGATTTTGCTATTTTCTTGAAAAAAATGGGTGATTTAGAAGGTGCACAAAACCTTGAAGAGTGTGCTATTAAACTTGAACATGAAGAAAAAGAAAAACAAATTGATATAGAAGTTTCAAAATCTTATCAAGCCATTAGAAAACAACCTGTTTATAAAGAAGAATTACAAAAAGAAGCTAAAATTAAACAAGAAGAAGCAAAAAAAGAAACAATAAAACAAAAAGTTGCAAAAGAAAGAGCATTGCAAGCTCAAAAACAAAAAGAAGCCCAAAAGGCACAAGAGCTCGAAAAAGAAAAAATTAGACAAGCAAAACTAAAAAAAGAAAAAGAACAAAAAGAATTTGAGAAAAAAAGAGCAGAGCTAGAGCGCAAAAAAGCTATTTCAAAAAATTCTAAAAAACATCAAGAACTGCTTGCTGCTCTTGATAAATATTTTGCAATTGAACCAAAAACATCACAAGTATTCATCGCAATTTCAACTACATATAAACTATTAGGCGAGGTTGAACCTGCTTTTCGATATTTAAACGAAGCAAAGAAAATTGACCCTACAAATTCTGATATTTACTATAGTCTTGGTTTATTGAATTTTGAGCAAAATAATGTTGAAGATGCAAAAACTAATCTTGTAAAATCAATTAATCTTGATACGGATAATTTGAAAGCAAAAAATTTATTAGCATTTGTTAATCAAAGAATTGTAACTCAAGCTTTAAATAAGGCTTATACAGAATATGAAAAGAAAGATTACGTCAAAGCTTTTAGTATATTGGATGAGTCTATTAAAGAATATCCAAAAAATCCGCAATTGTATTATTATCGAGCTCTAATTTATATTGCTATGAATAGAAATGCTGCAGCTATTTATGATTTACAAAAATCAATTGAGCTTGACCCTGCGCATTATATGGCATATTATCAACTTGGTAAAACATACGAAAAAATTAAAGATGAGAGAAACGCACTTGTTGCTTATGAAAAATTTTTATCAATCGAACCTGACGAAAAGGAATTGATTGGCGAAATTCAAAAGAAAGTTGTTTCTCTTGGAACAAAATATTATTAAGAAAGTGATTAATATGAAAAAAATTGCTATTATCATTCCTGCAAGATATGCTTCTACAAGACTTCCGGCTAAGCCGCTATTAGAAGTTAACAATAAACCAATTATTCAATACGTATATGAAGCTGCTGCAAAATCTAAACTTGCAACAGAGGTTATTGTTGCAACGGATGATAAGAGAATTTATGACGCTGTAGAAAAATTTGGCGGTAAGTGCGAGATGACAAGAGCTGACCATCAATGTGGGTCAGATAGAATTGCAGAAATTGCATCTCGTCATGATTTTGAATACATATTAAATCTTCAAGGTGATGAGCCTCAAATTACACCAGAAGTTATTGATTTAGCTATAGAAGCTTTAATTAAGGATGAAGAAGCGGATATTTCTACCTTGGTTAGACAAATAACAAATGACGAACAGATAAACAATCCAAATTGTGTTAAATGTGTTTTTGATAATGATTTTAATGCACTGTATTTTTCAAGATGTCCAATTCCATATAAGAGGAATGATGCTCAAGCGCCATATTATGCCCATATAGGTATTTATGGTTATAAAAAGGAGTCTTTAATTAAAATGACCCAGCTTCCTCAAAGTTATCTTGAAAAACAAGAAAGCCTTGAGCAATTAAGAGCAATTCAAAACGGAATGAAAATCAAAGTTGCGATTACAACTCTTAATCCAACAGGAATTGACACGATTGAAGATTACGAAAAATTCAAAAAGATGATGGAAAAGTAATTTAAATATTTTCTGGTTTTTCAATAGTTACTCTTTTTGCGTTTTTATAGAAATCGTTTCTTTCTTGCTTTCCGTCAATATCTTTTGTTGAAAGTTTGTCAAAGTTGATTTTGGCATTGTCAGAGCCAATTAAGAACATAAAATCAAGATGTGACACATCTCTGACAAAGTCGTATGAAAATGCAACTTTCATATCTCTAGGACCAAACACCGCATAAACACGAGTTTCTGTGAATAAATCTTCTTGCGGATTGTCTTTTTTTGGTGTTACAAAAAGTCTAAAACCTAGAGCGAATTTATCGTTAAAGCTGAATTTTTCGTTTAGTTGGATTGTTGATTTACCATAGCGATATTCATCAAACATAAATGGGCTTTCGCCGTGGACGCCGGATATCATATAGGCTAAACTTTGTTCCCATTTTTTATATCGAGTTGTTATGTTTGGACCAATTCTTATTATACCCGTGTTTTCGCCTGAACCATAAACTGTTGCAGCACCTTGTAGCACAGAGTTAAGTTGTAATAAGAAATCTTTGTCTTTGTTGTTATATCTAAAAAGACCTTTTCCAAGATTTGCCATGTATCTAAATCTTGTTGTTGAGTAGGCATCTTCTTGGTCATGTTTATCGTAATCGCTAAATACACCAGCATAGATGCCATCACTAAATGTGGCATCTAAGTCTTTAATATTGTAAGTTCTAAAATATTGCAATTGCCCTGCATATCCTGAACGGCGTGCGCCCATAAACCCTTCTGGAATGTACGCATTTCGACCATA
>JAZUSV010000094.1:0-6222 GCA_045606885.1 Candidatus Gastranaerophilales bacterium
ATTGGTATAATTTGTGAAGCACTTGCGCTTGGATATATTTTGTGAATTCTATTAAAAAGAGAGTTTAATTTTTCTTTTTTTTGAACTAATAAATCAAATTTTTCATTAAGCAAAAAATTGCTCCACATTACGTTAATTGGCGCAATTGCGGTTGAAAAAATAAAACTAGATGCTTTGTTGATTAAATAATCTATAATTGTTTTGTTTGATAAACAAATTGCACCAGAAGATGCTAGAGCCTTGCCAAGAGTAATTGTTATTATATCGATTTCGTTTAATAAGTTTAATTTAGAGCAAATTCCTTGTAGATTGTCTCCAAATACGCCAAAAGCGTGAGCCTCATCTATCATTAATAAACAATCATATTTCTTTTTTAGCTCGACCATTTTTTCAATATCTGCAATATCGCCATCCATTGAAAAAACTGATTCAGAAATAATTATTGCATTATTATATTTGTTTCTTTTTTCTTTTAGTATTTTTTCTAAATGTTCATAGTTGCAGTGGTTGTATCTAAAATGTTCACTAGGAGATAGTTTTAAACCTGAGACAATGCTTGCATGGTTTAATTTATCAGAAAAAATTACGTCATTTTTTTGAAAAAGAGAGCTAATAACGCCTTGGTTTGCTTGATATCCTGTATTGAAAATCAAAGCAGATTCCTTGTTAAACAATTTACAAAAAGTTTGTTCTAATTCCTTGTAACAAGAAGAATTGCCTGTTAAAAGCCGAGCAGAAGCTGAAGAAAAAAGAAATTCGGGATTGTTTTTATATTTTTCTATAAATTCTAGCTTTAAATTAACATCAGTGCTCAAGTTTAAATAATCGTTAGAGGATAAATTTATCATTTTTTTGTCATCTACAATGATATATTTTCCTTGTTTTTCTTTGATATTTTTAATTGTTCTAAAATTAGCTTGTTGTCTTAATTGCTCAAGCTTTTCTTCATAAGTTTGCATATTTAAATAATATCATAAACGAAAAATGGCATTAATTATTCAAGCTATGCAATGGTGCAGGGACTCTTCCACCACGATTTACAAAGGTTTCAGAAGAATAAGAATTAACTTTCATAATAGGTGCACTTCCTAAAAGTCCGCCAAATTCTGCACTTTCGCCAACACCCTTTCCGATAACGGGAATAATTCTAACAGCAGTAGTTTTTTTGTTAATCATACCAATTGCCATTTCATCTGCGATTATGCCTGCTATTGTTGAATTTGGAGTGTCTCCAGGTATTGCAATCATATCAAGTCCAACAGAGCACACACTTGTCATTGCTTCAAGTTTGTCTATTGTCAAAGAGCCAATACTAGCTGCTTCTATCATTCCGGCGTCTTCTGAAACAGGAATAAATGCACCAGACAAACCGCCAACATAGCTTGATGCCATAATTCCGCCCTTTTTAACGGCGTCATTAAGCATAGCTAGTGCCATTGTTGTACCATGACAACCTGCTTGTTCTAGTCCCATTGCTTTAAAAATTTCAGCAACACTATCGCCTTGAAGTGGAGTTGGCGCTAAAGATAAGTCGATAATCCCAAAAGGAATATCTAATTTTTTAGCTAATTTTCTACCAATAACTTCACCAGCTGCGGTGATTTTGTATGCCATTCTTTTAATACAGGACGCAACTTCTCCAAAATCTGCATTTTTTGGAAGGTCACTAATCGCACTTGAAACAACCCCAGGACCCGATACGCCGATGTTTAGTGCACATTCAGCTTCGTTTATTCCGCAAAATGCACCCGCCATAAATGGATTATCTGTTACTGCATTGCAAAAGCATACAAATTTGGCTGCGCCGATTGAGTCATTGTCTTTTGTTAAAGTTGCGGTTTGTTTAATAACATCTGCTGTTTTTAAAACCGCATCCATATTAATTCCGGCTTTTGAAGTTCCTAAATTAACTGATGAACAAAGTTTATTAGTTGTTGCAAGTGCTTCTGGAATTTGCTCAAAAAACTTCAAATCACCTTTTGTAAAACCTTTATCAACTAGCGCAGAAAAGCCACCGATAAAATCTACCCCAATTTGAGCACCAGCTTTATCAATGGTTTGTGCTAAATAAACGTAATCAATATCCTCGCAACCTTCGCCAATTAAAGAAATTGGAGTTAGTGCAATTCTTTTATTTACGATTGGAATAGAATATTCGTTTTCAATTTCGTTTGCAAAGCTAACAAGATTTGAGCCGTATTTTAAAATTTTGTCGTATATCTTATTAGCCGTTGTTTTGGTACTAGAAGAAACGCAATCTCTTAAGCTTAGAGAAAGTGTTGTTGTTCTAATGTCTAAATGATGGATTTTAACCATCTCAATAGTTTCTAATATTTGTTGTTGATTAAAATTAGTCATGACTTCCTACACGGTATGCATTTTATCAAATATGTCTTTTTTTTGAACCCAAATTTCCATTTTAAGCTCTTCACCAAGAGCCATTAAAGCGTCTTTAAATTCCTTAAAAGAAACTTCCATTTTTTCGATGTCACACAACATCATCATTACAAAATTATCTTGCATGATGGTTTGTTTAATATCTTCAATGTTGACATTGTATTGTAAAAGTTTATTTGAAACGCCAGCAACAATGCCAACTTTATCTGTTCCAGAAACGGTAATTATAATTTGATTGTCTAAGTTGCTCATTATTTAACATCTTCCTTAACTACAATTAGATTGTTCATTATTTTCATTGCAACAGTAGGAAACACAACGTTTTTAAGACCGTCTGCAATGCTTACAACACTACCTGCTTTAAGTGTTACTTCTTCACCTTTATACATAAATGTGTAATCTGTTTCTCTGTCTGATCTAATTGTAATTTTGTTTTCTTCTTTAGACATTTTTTTCTCCTAAAATAATATCAACACCACTTGATGTTCCAAGTCTTGTAGCACCTGCTTCAATTAGAGCAGTTGCATCTTTGTATGTTTTAATTCCGCCTGAGGCTTTAACTTCAAGTCCGTATGGTTTGACTGTTTCATACATTAATTTAACATCTTCAACTTTAGCACCGACACCGCCTTTAACAAAGCCTGTTGAAGTTTTAACAAAATTTGCACCACTTTCTGCTGCAATTTTTGAAGCTGTTGCAATTTCTTCTTGAGTTAACAAATCAGTTTCTAAAATTACTTTTAAATTGTTGTTTTGACATACATCTTTTGTTCTTTTGATATCAAGCTCAACTTTTCTGTAATCTTTGTTTTTTAGGGCTGATATGTTTAAAACAGTGTCAATTTCATCTGCACCAAGCTTTAAAGATAATTCTGTTTGATATTGAGTCATTTCAATAGTATTGTTCGCAAGCGGAAAATTAACGACAGTAACAATTTTTACATCACTATCTTTTAATAAATCTTTTGCAAGTGCAATGTAGTTTGGGTTTATGCAGACGCCCAAGAAATTATATTTCATTGCATCTTGTGCTAGTTTTTCAATATCTAGTGTTGTGGCGTCAGGTTTTAAAACCGTATGTTCAATATAATTGTTTATTGTTTTCATAGTAAGTTAATTATATCAAAACTTGGTTTTTTGTGCCACAAGATAAATTCAATGTTGATTGAATATTTTCTAATGTAATTTGAAGTATTCTTTTTGTTGCTTCTTTTGTGTTGTAAGCATTATGTGGAGTTATTATAACATTTGGCAATTGGAGCATTTTTTGTATAAAAAAGAATTTTTTTAAGCAAGTTGATTTTATTTCAATATTTTGACAACATTTTTTCCAATTGTGACAAAGATATTCTTCACATTCTATAACATCAAGTGCTGCACCTTTTATTTTCTTGCTTATAAGTGCATAATATAAAGCTTCGCTGTCTATGATTTCTCCACGTGCGGTATTTACAATAATTGCATTTCTTTTCATTTTTGATATTGCAATTTTGTCTATTAAATTTCTGGTGGTATCGTTTAGAGGGCAATTAATTGAAATAAAGTCTGATTTTGTTAATAATTCATCAAGTTCAACAAAATTATATGCGCCGTTTTTCTTAACGTCATAAACCAAAACATTCATGCCAAAACCATGTGCAATGTTTATAATTTTTCTTCCAATGGCTCCTGCTCCAATTACGCCCATTGTTTTAGAATAGAGCTCAATTCCTGTTAGTTTTTCTTGCTCAATATCACCCAATAAAATGCTATCTTTTGCTTGGATTATTTTTTTAGATAAAGTTAAAAGCATTGAAAAAGCGTATTCTGCCACTGTTGAATTGCCATAATTTGGTGTGTTATATATTAAAATTCCTTTTTGTCTGCAATATTCTAAGTCTATATTTGAATAGCCAACACATCTTAAGAAAATAAATCTTAAATTTTGAAATTTTGATAAAACTTCTCTATTTAATTCAGAACTTACAAAAACGCTTAAAGCCTGAGTATCTAAAAACTTATCATCAACATAGGTTGCTTGATTTAGCGGGGTTTTAAAAAAATAAGCTTCTACATTGTTTATTGAATTTTCCAATAAAAATTCAAGTTCATTTTTCTTGATATCGTAAAACAATATTTTCATATTCAAACAATAGAAAATATTTTAAGAAAAAATATCAGCAAATTGGATAAATTAATCTAACATTCTTTTTTTGCAAGAAATTTTTTCATTTTATTGTAATCAAAATCGTTTTCCCAACGGGCAACAACTGTTGTGGCAACGCAATTTCCGATTAAGTTAACAGTAGTTCTTCCCATATCAAGAATTTGGTCAATTCCCAATAACACTGCAACACCAACTAGAGGAAGTCCAAAAGAAGCAAGTGTTCCTGTTAAAATTACCAAAGAAACCCTTGGAACTCCTGCAATACCTTTTGAAGTCAACATCAAAGTAAGCATTATCATCAGCTGTTGCTGCAATGGAATTTCAATTCCTACAACTTGCGCACAAAACAACGTTGCAAGCGTTAAATACATTGTTGTTCCGTCAAGATTAAAAGTATAACCCATAGGCATAACAAAACTTACAATGCTTTTTGGAACGCCATATTTTTCCATAGATTCCATTGCCTTAGGTAGTGCAGCTTCAGATGAGGCAGTGGTAAACGCTAATAGCGCTGGGTCTTTTATTGTTTTTAATAAACCCATAAAAGGAATTTTTATAATTCTGCAAGCAACAACTAAAACAATAAGAACAAAAACAACAAGAGAAAAATATGTTATTCCAATTAATTTGATGTAACTTATTAATATCTCAATTCCGTTTTGCCCAATTGTAGCAGACATTGCGCCAAAAACCCCAATTGGTGCAAATTGCATAACATATTCTGTAAATTTAAACATTACATCACATGTACTTTGTAAAAAGTCTAAAACAGGGCGAGCTTTTTGACCGACAGCACAAACGGCAAGTGCAAAAAATATAGCAAAGACAACAATTTGCAGTAAATCTCCTTTTGCCATTGCCTCAATAACGCTTTCAGGAACAGTATGTAAAAGCATTTGCGTGAAACTTACATGAGATGAAGTGTTTTGCATTGTTTCAACTGCGCTCATTGAAATTGTATTTGTGTCAATATTAAAACCAACCCCTGGTTTTAAAACATTTGCCATAACAAGCCCCAAAATAAGAGCTATTGTGGTTGCAATTTCAAAATATACAATTGTTTTTAAACCGATTTTGCCAAGATTTTTAACATTACCGTGTCCAGCGATACCAACAACAACAGTTGCAAAAATCAAGGGAGCAATAATCATTTTAACCATTCTTAAAAACAATTCGCCCAAAGGTTGCATTTTAACAGCCCATTGAGGCGCTAGCCAGCCAAACAATATGCCAGCTACCAATGCGATAAAAATATGCAAAGTTAGTCTTTTAGAACTTTTCAATTTTTACTCCAGAAATGCAATTATAATTTTTCAAAATCGCAAACAACGCTAAATTTTTCTTTTAATTTATTTAAAAGAGCAATTCTGTTGTTTTTGATTTTTTCATCTTTATCCATAACTAAAACTTTATCGAAAAATTCAACAATAGGCTTAATTAATTGTTTTAGTGATTGAATATAGATTTCTAAATCTTGCGTTTTTTCATTATGGTTTTTAATTGCATTATATAGATTTTTTTCTTCATCTAATACGAATAAAGTTTCGTCTATTGAATTAAAATCGTTATCTTTTAAAATTCTTGAAACTCTTGTTGCATTTTCTTTGATAATTGCAAAATCAGCGTCATTTTGGTAGCCCATAAGAGCTTTAGCTCTTATGATAAATTCTGATAAATTA
>JAZUSV010000095.1:0-14125 GCA_045606885.1 Candidatus Gastranaerophilales bacterium
GTGAGAGAAAATAAGAATCTTGCATATAGCTATCAGCATTTATAAAATTTGAAGCAATGCCATAATCAAGAACAATTTCAATAGAGTCTGTGCTATCATCTGAAGGTTCAATTATTGCAAAATTTTGATCTTCGTAAGGACTATAATTAAATTTAACATATTTTGTTAATACCTCATACTCCTCAACATAAGAAGAATTATCGTCTAAATCATAAACATAAAAATTGCCTCTTTCATAGTCAAAACCAAGACCGACATAGTTATTATCTTCAGTATAATAATATGTAGAAAATGGCATTGCATATTTATAATCTTTTGCATAGCCTTTGCCGTTAAACATTGCATCATAAACCGGCAATGTTAATTCTGCAATTGCGGTCATTCTCTGACCATATTGATATTCAGGAACGCTTTCTAAATGATATTCAAGATAATATAAAACTGGCAAATTATAATCAGTTTCTTCATAGTTTAAAATCAAAAAGTCTTGTATGGTATAGAAATAATATTCATTTCCATAAGCAACAATTCTTTTTGTTGTAGCTCTATATGTGTATCCATAAGCAGTCAAATCAATTGTTAATGGAGAATTTGCAACAATGATTGTTTCAGATGATTCAATCTGAACTAGCATAATCATTGTTCCATCACTTCCTGCAGTAATTTGCATATCATAAATCAAGTTGCTTTGACCATAAATCATAATTGCATCTTTGAAGAATGTTTTTGCATTTGTGTATGAAAAAGCTGTTTCATATGTTCCTTCTACAAAATGGTCTTCATTGAATGCATAATTGTCAGCTGTTGGATATTCATTATCATCACTACCAAATTCTGCATATGTTTGAACCTTAACAGGTGTAGCTAAATCTGCCCCATCAAACCAGAATTTTGTTGTTCCAATGGTAAGTGTGTTTCTGCCGGTGTATCCTTGATAAGCAATTGTAGCATTGAGAGCATTTGTTGCAAGTGCATTACCAGCATAATCAAAAACACTAACTTTTGTTTGAGAAACATATGAGATGTAGATTCCAGTTGCAGAATCTAAGAATTTTTGCAAATCAATTTCTTTGAAAGTTCCAAGATGAACAATTTTCTTTGAACCATCTTTGCTGTTGTAAATGAAAGAATTTCCTTCTTCATCAACGATTGAGAAATAACCATCTTGAAGTGCAGTGATTTTGTCGAACTTTGTTTCACCTTTAATTGAAATGGTTTCAAAATCCATATTCACAAGGCTAACAGAATCAACAACATTGCCACCAATAGCAAGATTGTTCACAACAAACAAACCATCAATAACTCTTTGTGAATCAATTGAAACACCTTTTTCAGCAAAATTAACAAGTCTAACAGTGTTGTTTGTTTTGTTTTTAACAGACCAAATTCCGTTTTGTGTTAAAATCTTTGAACCTTCAACATAATAAATCACATCATCATTGCCAATTGCTTCATATTCGAACACATTGTCAAGATTTACGTTGTAGTATGTTGCATAATCTGCAGTTTGAAGAACATTTTCATCAACCTTTTGTGAAAGAGCAACAAAATATTTTGAATCGGCAATAGTTTTGATTTCATATTTTGCATAACCTTCTTCAAGTGCAAGTTCTTTAATTTCTCCAGTAGCAAAGTTAATTGTGAAATATTCATATTCAAAATAATCACTTCCAACCAAAACTGAATTTTTGGTTGGTTCGTCTAACATATTTTGTGTTTTAACAACAACTGCACCACCATCAACAGGTTTAACTTCATAAGTTGTTTCACTGCCCAACCAATCGAATGTTGCAGTTTTAACTTCATTGCCATTGCTATAAACAACAACGAATTTATTATTAACAAGAGAGGTGTATGTTAAAACGGTTGAATTAACAACTTTAGCATCAAGATTTGTAATGCTATCAAGTGAACCTTGTGTGAAAGAGATTGTGTTAAGTGGTTCAGAGATAGTTTTTGTTGAATAGCCATAGAAATTGAGCTTTCTAAAATAGTTGCCATTAGAAACAATACTTTTTGTGTAGAAAAAGTCATCACACAAAACAAGTGCATAGCTTGAACAGCTTCCACCATCAGCAACAAATTCACTAGCAGAAAGCATTTCAACCTTAGATGCAAACACTTCTTTTACATTTCCTTTTGCATCAACATGAGCAACTGCATAGTTCACATAGTTCTTAGCATCAGCTCCTTCACCTTCTGTTGTTTGATATGTGTATGACACATAGTTTCCATTTTCAGCGGCAAATTTAACTTCCTTTCCAAGTTTTTCAGAAAGCGAAACGTATCCACCTGAGGTAGAAACATAGAAGGTGTTATTAGCTTGCATGCCAATTTCTGACATCTTTCCAAAGTTTGACAAACTTGAAACTTTCGAACCATCAGAAATCTGAACAGCAGAAAACTTCGCAAAAGACTCATGTTCTCTTGCACTAGCATTCACTGCATCGCCAAGTTCAATCTGCTGAGCAGAAAGCCTATACGCAGGCTCTTTTCCTCCTTTACTTCCATCATCTGCAGGTTTTCTTAGACCAAAAACACAGCCAAGCACGATTGCTGCAACGCAAACGAGCGAAACTCCCGCAATAATAATACTTTTCATTTTCTTAGTTAACTTTTTCATAAGAACTTCCTCTCTAGAAATCTTTTGTGATTTTACCACCAGTGCGAACTTACACCGATAGTATTTTACTATGTTAGTATACCAAAACAAGCATTTTTTTACAAGGAAAAACCTTAAAAAATTTACCATTTTAACCCCTATTTTTATTGTTATGATTATATAATTATAAAAATAAAACAATAATTCGACATAAAAGCCCAAAATATCAGCATTTAGAAAATGAAAAAAAACAGCAAAAATTTTTGCCGTTTTTAAAAAAAATATATTCTTGCACATTGCACCAAAATTAACTTTTTGCTTAAAAATAGTTGACAAATAAATTTCGTCAAAAAATATTCTTCATTTTTATTAAATTTTTGTGCAAATTAACCTAAAGATTTAGCATAAAAACGTCTCAAAATCGTCATTTTTGACTTAAAAACACTCCACCAAACTATATGTTTAAAAAATTTTATGCAAGACCAAAAACCACAATCGCTTGTGGCTTTTAAATTTGTCTATTTAGTTGTTGTTTTTTTCCGCACTACAAAATACACCTGACACTTAAAGTGGGTTTTTACCCCACTTTAAGTCATCAAATGTGGTTTAATTTAAGTTGTTACATCACGAAGCTGGTGTGACATTTCCATATTCACTCATTGTCGTGAGCTCATATGTAACATCACCCGCAGCTCCAATGCTTAGATGTAAGAGATTATCACTAACCCTTACAACATAAGCACTGTCACCAGATAGCCCTGTCTTGTTATAATACGCCACAATGACATAATCACCAGACATATAGCCATCTAGGTCAATTGTTGCAATAGAGTTGTTATCTTCGACAAAATTAGCCTTAATTTTGCCGTTCTTAATCATTTTAGTGAAGTAGTCAGCCAAGTTCATTTTGTTAGCCTTAAGCTCTGCATATTGGTCATATGTGAGAACTGCAAAGTTTACATAATCGCCATATTTCTTTCTATAAACATGGGTTGTAGAACTTCCTGATACATCGAAATGCCACACGTGCATTTCATCAACATCAAGAGTAACCGTTGAACCACTAACATCAAATGATTCTTCTGTATATTCCATAATAAATGGACTATAAATTGGAATAGCATGCAAGTTTTTGCTAATAACTGTGTTTTGAGTGATTAAACTGAATTGTTTCAAGAAGCTGATTGACATTGTTAAACTCTTACCAGTTCTTGGATCGAATATTTCTTGATCATCATACATCAAGTTAGTAAATGTTACAGGAACATTGATGTGAACGTATTGAACAGTAGTTTCACCATCTTTTTCTGGCAAATACTCTTCAGCAAGCAATAAGTTGCTCAAGAACTCAGTCATGTCATATCCGCCAACCTTGTCACCCACTGAAAGCTTCAATCTGCTCACATATATTGCATGCGCTCTAGAAAGTCTGGTTTCAAGTGGATCAGAAGCACTGCCTTCAGCGTCATACTTGTCAATAAATGCCTGCATTCTTGCCTCATCGTTTCCAAAATCAGACACATCGTCATATCTATCAGCTGTGTAAACTGCATCGATATATCTCATGAATGATTCATAGATTTCACCGCTGCTATTTTCACCTGAAGCATCACCATCAGTTCCCCTTCTGGTCATGCTTAAAATATCTTCTTCGGTGAGTGAAATATAACCAACAAAGCCATATTTTTCACCACCATCATACCAATAACCAATATTTGGACTTGGCAATTTTCTAATAGTCACACCAGTGTATTCCCAGTGAGATGAACCTGAGTCGGTTACATAAGCAACATTGACATCATAGTTTTGGTTTACTGGAGAATAAACATAATGTGGTGTTGTTGATTCAGGTGCACCATTGTAATACAATGTTGCATTTTCAACGTCAAAATAATAGGTTCTTTCTGGATAATCACCTTCAGCAGGCAATGTCACAGTGTTTGTTTCAATGTCATAATATGGACAAATAAATTCTGAACCACGAATAACAACATTTCCTTCGCCTAAATACGCATCAGTATAAGTTGCATAATCTACTTTATAATACTTGTCAAAATAATCAATATAATAATTGTTTATACTAACAAATTCACTACTATATCTAATTTCTGTCGTTATATCATTTGGATTATCAGGCGCTGAAACGTTTATGTTTCCATCTTTATCAAAGATAGTCTTTGCACCGTTTCCACTTGCATATGAATCAACTCTTGGAAGTATATAATATCTAACACCAAGAACTTCAACCCAATATCGTGGCTGTGCTTTAAATATCCATGAATCAGCAACTGACTCAGATGGAATTTCAAAATCTGTTCCAACCAACGAACTAATATACTCAGAAACGCTTGAAATTTCATGAAGTCTATAATAACGTTCAGTGTTTGGAATGTTTGTTGCTCCACCTTGCTCAAATAATGTAATCAACTCATCACCAAATGCTGGAAGTTTAAGATATAAATATGCACCATCAAAGTCATACTCATAAACTTCAACTACTTCAAGAGCAATTTCAGTGCCGCCTCTTACAATCTTATAACCAACTTCATTTGTTCCAAATACATCAACATAAACCCTATTTGCCATAACTTCGGCTTCATTTGTTGTTACACCATCAGGTTTCGTGGTTATAACATCAGTTTTTGAATCATCTAACAAATAATAGAATAATGATTGTCTAGAATTGAGATATTCTTCAACATCAAACTTAATTGTGTATGTTGTGGTCACTGGAGAGCCAGTTTCTGTTGATGTTTCAGTAAATTGAAGAATGTTGTAATAATAATCATAGAACCAATAGGTCTTCAAAATTTTATCAAGCATATCTTCATCATCTGCGTTTCCACTAGCAAAGTCACCACCATCAAACAAGTCTGCCTGACTGTTGAATTTTCTTTCATTCACACCATAGTTGTTAAATGCATTAATCTTAACATTTCCAAACTCGTCAACATAATCATTCATGCCTTCAACAACTGAAACTTTGTTTTGATTAGACTCATCAGCTTCATATGGATTAAAGACAAGTTCTGCGTTTAGTGTGTATTCTTGTTTATTTCCATCATAAACTTTATAACCTTTTGTTGCGTCGTCCCAAGTGTAGAAAACAATACTTGTAGGCGCATTTACAGGTCTGTAATAGCCATAAAGTTTAATGTTTCTATTTATATATGTAGCTTCAGAAGATTGAATGTATTGGTCAAAATAAACATCACTTCCGCTAACAACATATTCATACCAACCAACAAATGCATAGCTGGTTAAATTGTCAAGTCTAACTGACTGTGCAAACTTGTTTTTGCTACCCAAGATTGGACTAGATTGAGCATAAGCCATATCAGTTCCATCTTTAAGCAATTGGTTAGGAGTTGAACCATATGTGTAATAACCATTTGAATAAATCCATTCAAATCCATAAAGCGGATTTCTAATAATTCCACTTGCTGACTCTAATTCATTTGTCTTTGGATATGAAGTTGTATCAACCGGTCTGTGTGGATAGAATGATGATGTGAAATACATGCCATAGATATAATATCCATAAGGAACTCTATATGTATCACTAGGAGTTGAAGCACCACAATCTGTGCTGATTGTTGCCAACTTCATGTCTGTTGCCACTTGACCAGCAATAAATGCTTCTTGACCTTCTTTGTTGCTTGTTTCAACAATAGATTCAAATTCACCTGTTGAAATACCAACTTTATAACGGTTGCTTCCTTGAAGAGTAAAATCTCTCTTATCATCATCATCTAAGAAGTGATAGAGTTCAACATTATATGTTTGAACTGAGAATCTACATGTAATATCAATGCTAGACATTACATCAACCATATTAAATGCGATCTTATTTACATCATTTCTGCCATATGTTGCATCTTTTTGATTATTTGCAACATCAATAGAACCAGTAACTTCACCAGTTGAATATTCATACAGCTTCATTAAATAATTGTTAAAGCTGTTTTTGTCAAGAATTGAAAGTTGTGAAATTGGATTAGTTGAAAGTGTTATACCATAAATTCTTGAATATTCACCTTCATCGTAAGGTGTTTGCATTCCACAATTTAACACTGTTGGAGATGAACCAATCGCAAATGTAATGTTTGTTACTTCAATCATATTTTTGCTTGAATTCCATCCAAACTTAACAACCATTGTGTATGTTGTATAAACAAATCTTGATTTCATTTGATAAATATCTTCAGATGAAACCAATCTCTGCTCTGTTACTGAATAGAATTTCAAGGTCATTTCTGACAAATATCTTCCGTTATAGAACGGAACTATATTGAAATTCAAATCATCGTAATAGTTGTATGTAAGCGACAATTTTTCGTCTTCATAACCAATGTTTTGAGCATTGATCTCATTAATTACACTTGAATAAGAATCCCCTTCGGCAATTTCAACTTTATCACCATAATGTTCGGTTATGTGATGTTGATAAGCTTTCAAGTCGCCATCTTCATCTTTACCTTCATTATGTCCATCAACAATATTTTCAATGTCATATAATCCTGCAAGACCTTCGTTTGAATTTGAAGTTCCACCATTGTTATTGCCATTGACAATGTTGATTTCAAAGTCATTTTTGTGTTGCCAATGAGCATAAAGTGTAAATTGACGAGTTGTTTTTGGATTAAATATCAATTGCACTGATGAAACATTCTTTTCATAAGTTCCATCTTCAAGCATTGTTACATTTGATACATACTTAAAGATATATGAAACACCAGTTAAATCGTTTGCAGTAAGCAAGTTTGTTGAACCAGTAAGGTTTGCTGTGTCTGAAGCTTTTTCAAATACTGCAATTCTAATATTTCCTAACTCATTTGATGAAATAAACATTGTTCGATTATCATAATCTGTGTTTACAAAATATGGTCTACCATTAGTATCAAATCTTACAATATATTTTATATCGTCATCTTGTTTATAATACAAGAATGATTGGTCGTTAACAAGTGGTGTTTTTACTGTGTTTTTCTCATAGTAATAAACCACATAATATTTAACGCCAAGATATTTGAAGTATAGATAATAATTAGTTTCAGTTCCGTCATGATTTTGAACAACTTCTGAAACAATTTGATAATTCTTGCCATTAATTGTTACAAAACCGAAGTTAGAACTTTGACCATGCTTATCTGATGTTGAAAGTTTTGTATAGTTGTCACCTGTTGATGCGTTTTTAAAGTAAACAATGTTTTCACCATCGTTAAACACACCATTTCCAGAAACATTTATTCTGCTCTTGTAGTTGGTGTTATACAGTTCATTATAGAACGCAATATCAAATCTTGGTTCGGCATGTTCAGTTGCACCAACAAACACTTTTCCTTCAGGGTTAACTGATGTTGCCTTGTTTGAAACATTGCTAACCATACTCATAAGTGAGTTTGCAACCATAATTGCATTAGGATCATTGGCGTTATAGAGCCAGCCCAAGAAATAATATCCTGCAGATGTTGCGAATAAATCTTCAAGATAGAATCTCCTTCCTGAAACTTCACAATAAGCTGTGTTAAACAATTCATCAAATGTTATTACAAAATTCACGTTTGCAATTATTTCAGTGTAATACTTTTCATTGAGTTTATAGAAATCTGATCTAATACCTTCAAAATCATATGATTCTTTGTCATCAACAAATGCTTCATTATAAAGTGCAACAACAAAGTTTGAATCAATATCATAAAGGTTTTCTAGGTCTTCCCACTCAATGTTTAAATCAATATTAATTGTAAATGTTTGAGGTTTCCAAATTGCAAAGATATAAACATAATGTCCTGCATCACTATCGCCCAAAACTTCTTTTGTGGCTGAACCACTTTGAAGCAATGTTCCTGCAGTATAAAGTGCATCGTTTGGACCGCCAAATCTATTTGTTAGCGCATTAAGGTTTAGATAGTTTTGATAATCAATTCCAATACCCAAAGGATTGAAGAAACTTGGACTATCATTAACCGCACCTTCACTTGTGTCATAATAGAATGTCCAGCCAATAAAGTCATAACCCACACGAACTGGAGTGAACTTGTTAAGTCTTTGAGATAATTCAAAATCATCAAAATGAGCTTTTCCAAATTCTTCTTTTGCAACAGTTCCATCGCCCTGCAATATACCTGCTTCAGATGAACCATATTGGTTTAATGTGTATATGCCATCGGCATCTTCATTTCCATTATTGTCTTGCCAGTCAATAACAAATTCATAAAGGTTTTGTTGCCAATAAGCCGTCAAATACAAAATTCTATTCTGTTTTGACATCGTTGTATTTGCTGTTCTAGTAAATTGCAACGTTGATCCATTATACGCAAGTTTTTCATAAACCATTGTCGTGTCGAAATATGTAAGTGCTGATTCAATTCTTGAACTTCCACCATTATATTCATAAACACGAGCAGTTGTGCCTGTGAAATTATTTAGATAGTCACCATTTTTATAATATGTCAAATTATAGAAATCAGCATTTGCTGAAGCACCACCATCAAAATTATTTCCATGATAAGAATAGTGTGAAACATAATATCTGCTATTTCCAGATTCAGGAATAAGCGATTTAACAACCTTATGTTCGCCCCAATAAACAAATTCACTTCTAATTTCATCAATGCATCTTTCTTCTTGTGTCGCTCCATAAAGCATTGTATAAAGTGACTTGTTAAGCATTGGTTTGCCATTAACTTCAAGCACATTTCCTTCAGATTCATAATATGTGTAGTTGTTAGAAATCTGATTTGATACAGGAACTGTCATATTATAGTAATATTTTGAACCAAACACGATTTTTGATGTGTCATAAACAGCACTTTCACCCTGCAACACATTGGTTTGTTTTCCTGCAAACCAGCCAAGCCAGGTGTAGCCATATCTATCAATAACCATATTAAGTTCATTTGTTCCGTCACCAAGTTCAGAAACAAACGACTGACTAGCTGTATAATAAGAATTATACAAATCATTGAGTGATAAACCACTTTGCCTTTTAGCTTTTTTAATGAACCAGTTTGTTGAATCAAATGTAACAAAACAATAATATGTTTCAACATTATTATCTTTCAAATTATAATACAGATAATTATTTGTATCTAATGTATATTTTCCAAACACACCAGATCTTCCATCAGCAATGTTGTTTATCTTAAGTGATGCTAGAGTTGTTCCATTTTTATCTTGAACAGCTGCTGGTGAAGAGTCGTCAATATCAAACTTAAGCATATATGTGTTAGGTTTCCAAATTGCATACAAATCAATTGAACGAGCTGTATTAATTGCAGGATTATATGCACCAATATTACTTAAGAATAATTGAGCATACACTGACCAGAAATTATAGTTTTCTTGGTTAAATCCAGCATTTCCATAACCTGTGTCTGTAATGAAATATCCGGTTGTTGTGGAATATTGAGATGATTTCACATAGAAGTCATATGCAAAGAAACTTCTGGTTTTATAATCTAACAATTTTGAACGATTGGTTCTTTCAAACAATGTTCGAACATCATACCAAAGTGATGCAGAATTCCAAGC
The DNA here is from genome assembly GCA_045606885.1 of Candidatus Gastranaerophilales bacterium. Taxonomy (GTDB): domain Bacteria; phylum Cyanobacteriota; class Vampirovibrionia; order Gastranaerophilales; family Gastranaerophilaceae; genus RUG14156. Next base: position 10,139 of record JAZUSV010000095.1, read on the forward strand.
ATTGCCTGTTTCTTCATCATTAGAAAATCTTCGAGTTGCTTCATAGTTTTGTAATGCATTGTTAAATTCATATGTATAATATGATCCCCAACCAACAAAGGTGTAACCTTGCATTGTAAGACTTGCATCAATAACAGCAAGCGAATCATAAACAATAACTTGATATTGGTTTCCTGTTCTAACAATCGTGTCAGTTGTAGAAACTTTTGCAGAAGAATATAAAGTGTTTGTAGATTGACTCATATTATCATATGAATATAAGTTCATGTAATAACTTTGTGGATATGAATAGAAGTTAACTATAAGGTCATTTGAAACAAGGTTAATTGATTTAGCCCCAGCCATAACATCTGCATTATCTTGATAGAATCTAATTTCAAAGTATGCATTTGTGCCTGAATAATAATCAATTTCATAATATAGACCAGAAATAATCGTTGTTCCATCAGCTCTATAAACCACATATTCATTGCTTATTGTGTTATCACCATTGTCTGTCAATTCTGAAATCAATGAAGATATTGGCAAATAAATGCTTCCATAATCTCTTGTAATAAGTTCAACATATTGCAAATAATATCCTGGAATTTCATAATATTTAAAGCTTAATCCATAACCAGACATTGCCTTTGCAGCAGGAGTTGCATTTTGATTATACTCAACAACTGAATTTGATGCAGTGTTGTTATACTTTGTTTCAATATTTGTTAAAACTGTGTCATTAAACCATGAATACTGCTTTTTATAATCATCACCATCAAGCATTCCAACATAGTCTAATTGATAGCAATAATAAGCGTCACCATTTTTAATCCAGTTTCTATTATTCGCAACATCTTTATAATATTGCATTGTTGTAGTAAATGTATTTTCATTAAACATGTATGGCAATTTTCCATCAGTTGCCATTTGTTTAATAGGAACTTGTTCGTTGTTTGTTAATGTTTGATTATAAATATATGTGTTCGTGTTAACTTCAACGATATTCTTAACAATTGTAAGTGCAATGAAATACTTGTTTGCATATTCAAGCTCACCATTAGAATTATCATGAATAGAATCAAATCTTGCTCCATGATAAGTTGTGAAGTTGTCTATGTAGAAATATACAAGTTTGTCATTTGAAGTAAGGTTTCTATTAATAAAGCTTGGTGCTGAACGCCAATAATCCCCAGCAGCATTTTGCAAGACAGTATTATAACCACCAGCCGCATTCCAATAAAGGGTTTCATCTAGGCTATTATTTCGTCCAAAATAAACATTATTTGCAAGCTCTGCAACTCTTTCGAACGCTGTTGGAACAATTGTGCTAGACTCTTTATTATAATCCAAATATCGTTGTGCACTCGTGAAATATGCCGAATAATTTTCATCAGATGCATAGATATGAACGCCCGAACTAAAGAGCTGTGCTTTGCCTAAAAATACAATTCTATAACTTCTATCAATTTTTTGAATGTAAGAAGCGTCATAATTAGAATTTGTTCCAAGTTTAACACCTGAATTCAAAGAACCAACGATAATAGAAAGTTTTGTGAGCTCGTCTAAAACACATTCATCACTATCGCTGTCAACAATTTTACCATTATTAACAGTTCCATTGAAACCAATATTATTGTTAGAATCATCGTTGATATAAAATTCAGTATAAGAAATTGTTGTCGTATAAATTTCAACTTCGTCATATGCACCAGAAATCATAATCCAAATTGGATTAAAGTATACATCACTATAACCTGACATCCAGTTAGACTCTGTCGCAATAGCATATCCAATACCAGTTCTAAGTTGTGCTCCACCACCGGCTGCAAAATTGTATACATCAAAGTATTTTGATGATGCTATATTTTTATATTTAATTGCTGTTCTATTACCAAGTATTCCCACGTCATGAGTGTATGTATAATAGCCTGAACCAGTGTCAAGACCGTCAACATTGTCAAGTTTTAAATTTACAATAACTTGATTTTTAAGTTTAATAATCAAGTTGTTAATCAAATAACCACTTGTTGGTTGAAGTTCAAAAACAACAAATTCTTCAGGATTTATTACCCAATTTCTGTTTGCTGACGTCATATACTTATTTGCATCAGTTGTATCAACTCCAGCAAAATTAACATTTTTAATTGAAGGTGAACCAATTTGTCTCAAACCACCAGATGTATAGTCATTAACAGTTCCTGCACTTGCATGATAATATCTATAAAGGAGTGGATTGTCTGTAGTGTTATATTTATCGTTAGCATCAACTTCATAATCACTTTCATTCACCCCGTCAGGAGTCGTTGAACCATTGATTGTTAGAGATAAATTATTTTTAAATTCTGTGAATGAGAATTTAATTGAACTAGTGCCTGAATACTCATTTGCATCACTTGGTTTTGAACCAGCTGTATAAATATCTGTATACATGAAATACATAAATTCACCAGTGGTTGCATGTGTGGTTAAATATAAAACAAATGACCTGTCTTTATATGGCGTTGTAGTTTCAACATATGCCCCTTGAGAATAATACCAACCATAATGAATAGTATATGTTTCGCCTAAATACGAAATTGTTTTATTGCAATTAGAAACAAGTTTTATCGCTGAATTATCCGCCCCATCAGTTCCATATGGGTCGAACTTATTATCAGAAACTAAATATAATCTTGAATAAATATAGTTTGATCCAGAAGTTTCAATCGTTTTATCAATACTAATATTAAAGTTGCTTCCGCCAATATTGATCTGCGACAAATAACTGTTAAGTTCATATCTTTTATTATCCGCAGCATTTAAATATGTCACACTTGTTGGATGAAGAGAAGCATAAATATAATGTTGTTCTGGTCTAATTGCATACAAAATGGTATTTGAATAGTTTGTAAGCATGTCATTGTTGTTTACATCTTTAAATGCGGTTGTTCCAGAGTGTGTCGTATATTGCTTTGGATAATGCACAAATGTCGTGCCATCATAATAAACAAGTGAAACACTATACATATTTCGATTAGCATCTAAGAATGACTTGTAACTTGTAAGTGAACAATCTGCCCCACTATTTGCCAATTGATAATAACCAGCTGTTGCAGAACCTGAAAGTGTATATTTAACATTGTTAATCCAGAAAACTTTCTTTCCATCGGCTGAATGCACCTTCGTTGCTGCAGTTGTAATGATATAATCTTGATCACTTGAATTTGTAGGTTCCAAAATCTCAATATCATCATCATCTGTCATATTTGACTTAACATATGCATTGACAGAAAATCCAAAATGACCACCTTCTGCTGTAATGTTATTAATTTCGAAAGTACCTCTATTTGCAAGATGAGTAAGTTCTCCATCTAACACATAGTCACCAGAAATCCCCAAATAATCAACTTGAATCTCTATAGCTGTAGATGTTGCATTAGATATCGTAATGCGATTATATTTATTATCAGCATCAGAATCACGATCAGGTGCTAATTTTTCGGTACTATATTTTCCGAATGCATAAACACCACCACTATAGCTATAATACTGATTGTTTGTAGATGCATCAACCCTTCCAATTCCAGGAATATTTGCATAAACAAGCCAACTTGAGCCATTCCATTCAAGAACTACCGTGGCATTATAATATGTGTAGGCCGATTGACTTCCTGTTTTTCCATTCCAAATTTTGACACCAAAATTGGTCAGTTCAATTTTGTCAAATATATAATAAATCTTGTTTGAATCTTGAGCAACATTTCCATCATCATCTGGAGAAATATATTCATTATAAACAACAATATTAAACTTCACTGTACCTAAATATTCGCATTTTGAAGGATTTTTCTTAATTTGAACATTTGCCCCAACAAGGGTATTATTATTTAAATTAATACTTGTTGAATTCAAACCTTCAATATTAGTTTCTGTTTTAGAAATATATTTTCCATCCTCTAGCGAAGATGAACTATATTCAGTTTCACTATAAGTATCAATTATATATGGTTTTGTACTATACATCGC
>JAZUSV010000096.1:0-5200 GCA_045606885.1 Candidatus Gastranaerophilales bacterium
TCTTCTTTTAAGAATGCTGCAACTTCGCCCATTAGGAAGTTTGAAGCAGTTTTAGCGTCAACATCTTGTTTTAGCAATTCATCAAAATACATCGCCATATCCATTTGTGCAACTAAAACGCTTGCGTCATATTCGCTTAAACCTGATGACATATATCTTTCCATTTTTTCATTTGGAAGTTCAGGCATTTTAGCTCTAATTTCTTCAACCCATTCTCTTGAAATTTCAAGAGGCATTAAGTCTGGCTCTGGGAAATATCTATAATCATGAGCGTCTTCTTTACCACGCATTGAAGATGTAACTCCTGCGTTATCATCCCAAAGTCTTGTTTCTTGAACAACTTTTCCACCTTCTTCAAGAATTTCAGCTTGGCGAATAAATTCATATTCAATAGCTCTAACTAAAGAACGGAAGCTGTTTACATTTTTAATTTCAGCACGTGTGCCAAATTCTTTTTGACCGATTGGGCGAATTGAAATGTTGCAATCTGCTCTCATTGAACCTTCTTCAAGGTTACCGTCGCAAACGCCGATGTATCTTAAAATGCTTCTTAAATTTTCAACGTATTCTCTTGCTTCTTCTGAACTTCTCATATCTGGTTCAGAAACAATTTCTAATAATGGTGTTCCTGCACGGTTTAAATCAACCAATGAATAGCTAGAGCCATATAAGCCAGCAGCACCTGCGTGAACTAATTTTCCTGCATCTTCTTCTAAGTGTGCACGAGTAATTCCAATTTTTTTGTTTGAAATTTGTACCCAACCGCCTTGGCAAATTGGTTCGTCATATTGTGAAATTTGATATCCTTTTGGAAGGTCAGGATAAAAATATTGTTTTCTGTCAAACTTACAACGATTTGGGATTTCAGAGTGCAAAGCTAAACCTGTTAAAATTGCCATGTTAACGCATTCTTTGTTTAAAACAGGTAAAACACCAGGCATTCCTAATGTTACGGTTGAAGTTTCAGTATTTGGATCACGACCAAATTCACAACCTTCTCTAGCAAAGATTTTAGTATTTGTTTTTAATTGGGCATGGACTTCAAGACCGATAACCATCTCATATTTATCTTTGTAATCTGACATTTTAACTCCTTAATTTTTTCTTTAATATTAACATAAACATATTTAACTGTTTAATAATGCTTAATATTTTTTAATTCGTGCGCAATTTTTATGAATTTTGTTTTTTATTTTATATATAAGGGTGTACTATGCAACAAAATTATTTTAATCCATATTATCCGAATGCTATTCCACAGCAATGTCCAAATGCTGTTAGTATTAATATTATTGCTCCTCAAGCTTATGGTGCTGGTGCAGGAGTACCTAATTGTGCACAAGGCTCTTATTCTTTATATGGTCAAAATGCCATTCCAAATACATATTATCCAATTAATTATAATAATTTAGTACAGCCTTATCAAAATAATCAATACATGACAAATCCAAATGGCATGTATCCACAAAACATGCAGTTACAAAACATGCAGCCACAAAATATGCAGCAAAACATGCCCCAAGATACTACTTCTTCTCAAAGAGGCATGACTGATGGTGTAAATTTATTAGAAAAAACCACAAACGAAACAAATTCATCTAGTTCGACAGTGCAAAATGAGCAAAATAAGGAAAATGAAAAAACTAAAACAAAACAAATCGTTCCTTTGACAGATGATTATGTTAAATCCTTAGAAAATTACTTGAACAGCAATAATCCAAAAATTCGTTTAATTGGGGCTAAAGATTTATTGGAAAGATTTAAGGAAGACGAAAATCGAAAAGATAATCCTTCTTTGATGCCATTGTTAAATAAAGCACTAAGAGACGTTTCGCCTTCGGTAAGATTTTTGGCTTTAACTGCACTGCAACTCGATTATGCTGTTGGAAACGATGAAACAGTTGCAATTTTAAAAGAAATTCAAACTCAAAATCAAGATAAAATAGGCGAAGATTCTATATTGGCATCAGAAATTCTATTGAAAATGTCAGCAGGACAAAAAGTCGAAGTGCCGATGACTCAAGCTGAAATTGAAAAACAAAATCAAGCAAACAATTCCCAAACAAACCAAGGTAGTAAATAATGACAATTATTTCAAAAACAGCAGGTATAGTAAGTTTAATATCATGTATTCATGATATACACAAAACCGCTGTTATTTCGTCAAATAATGCTTATGCTAAAGCATCATCAGATGCAGTAATTTCTAGTTCTGTCGGACATCAAAAGGCTGATAGAATTTCGTATAAGGACGCTCAAAGAAAAAATTGGTTGGCACAAGGTAACTTCTTAGCGCCGTTTAAAGAATTTTTCGGACGAGTTGGTGGATATATTTCTGGTGCTGCAAAAGCTAGTTTAAGATATATTCCAAACTTTATATTGGCTGGCGTTGCGCTGGCATGTGGTAAGCACAATAAAATAGCAAATGCTGCAGCGGTTGGTCTTGGCGCAATCGAAGCTGTTGATTTTGTTAAAAATGCAACTAATATTAATCAAAGAACGGATTATTTGAAGTAATATTACAAAATGTAAATCGTCAAAAGACCCACAAAAAGAGTTTTTTTGGTAAAATAAATAAGCTAGACAAAAAAATACAATAGAATAGAGCAATTTTAAATATTCACATGTTTTATATACGACGTGTGGAGAATACACAAAAGGAGAACTAAATGATTCAACCAACAAATATGCAATACCCTCAACAAGGTGGAGCAAATGCCGTAAGTATTAACATCTACAATCCTCAAGCATACGGTAGCACAGGTACAGTAAATCCAGGTCAATGTGTACCTTATCCATATACAAATTCATTCTATGAAATGCCTCAAGTATCAGCTTATGCGCCAGCAGTAAATGCGCAACCAAGCTATGCACCTCAATATTTGCCACAACCTCAAGTGACTCAACAACAATTTGTTGCACCAGCACCTCAAGCAATGCCAGAAAGCGTAATTGTTCCTCAAGCTACAGCTGAAGTAGCTAACGCTCAAGCACCTGCTCAAGAAGTTGCTCCTGTTGAAATTGTTGAACCACAACAAGTTGCACAAACTATTGATATTGATGCATTAGTACAAAATTTAAAAAGCACTGACGCTGATGTAAAAGCTCAAGCAATTAATCAAGTTGCAGCTTATGCGCAAGAAGCTCCTGAAGTAGCTCTTCAAGTTGTTTCTGAACCAATTATGCAAGCATTAGTTAACGTAATTAACGAAGACACAACAGCTCTAGAAGGTCCTACACCTGAACAAGTTGCAGTGGCTGAAAAAATCAACAAAGGTGAACAACTAACTCCTGAAGAAGATGCTTTAGCAGAACAATTATCACCACGTGATATGGCAAACAAAAACAGAATTTTTGCTCTATACACACTAGCAATGGTTCAAAAATTACAAAGAGATGAATTAACTCAATATATCGAAACTCAAAAAGCTAATGGTCAAGAAACAATTGCACCATTAAAAGTTGAAGACTTAGTTGGTTACAATGATATCGTAAATATTATTCAAAATGATACTAGACCAGAAGTTCAAGTAGCTGCAATTCAAGCTTTACAACACGTTGTAGAAGCAGATGATAAAGCTACAGTTGAACCAATTTTAACAGCTGCGCAATCAAGTGCTGATGAAGCCGTTAAAACTGCAGCAACTGAAGCAATGGCAAAATTTGCAGCATAAAAAATAGTTGATTGAATCATAAAAAACGACCTAATTACAGGTCGTTTTTTTATTGTTTATTTTTATTTGAATAAATATTTAAATAAGTCCAATATGATGAAAGAATTTTTTTGATGTAGTTTTTAGTTTCAAGATATGGAATATTTTCAACAAATACGTCTATTTCATCCGAAGCAATGTTTGGGTTGTTTAACCATTTTTTAATATTGCCAGGACCTGCATTGTAGGCTAAAATTGCCAAATATTCATCTTGATTAAAACTTTCTGTTAGATATGAGAAATATTTTAAACCTATTTCTATATTTCTTTCAGGTATAAATAAAGCTTCTTTTGAAATTTGCCTTTTTTCAATAAAATCTGCAGTTGAGCCCATAAGTTGACTTAAACCCATAGCGCCTGCTGAGCTTTTTGCATCTTTATTGAAATGACTTTCTTCTCTAACTAGACTTAAAAATAGATACGGACTTTGTTTGAATAGTTGAGCTTGTTTGTTTATTTCTTTTTCGTACAAAACAGGGTATACAAACTTGAGCATTTGGTTGGAGAAGGATATTTTCTTTTCTTGATTTCCGTCAAGGTTAATTTCTATTTCGTCATATTTTTTATTTTCTTCGTAGATTTCTTTTCTTGCAATGTTAATTGAATTTGGATAGTTGCCTTTTTTGTTTGCAATCCAAGATTTTACATATTCGTCATCTATTTTAAATTCGTCAATTAATTCCCAATCATTTGTGTTTGCAAAGTAAAGTAAAGTTTTATCTTTAAAAATTAATTTGTTTAAATTGTTGATATCATAAGAAGTAATTAATTTTCTTAAAATCATTTTTTTTGATTTAGACATTTTTAGCTGTTTGGCGGATAAAAATGAATAATAGCTTAGTGGATAATCGTTGATAATGTCGTAAAAAACATCTCTTGCTTGTTGATTTTTTCTTGTTTTTAATAATGTTCTTCCGTACCAATATGCTACTCTTGGCGCATCTTGAGAATCTGAATATTGGCTAATATGTTTTTTGCCTAATTTTTCACAAGTTTTGTAGTGTCCTTGTTTGTAGCTATACCAAAACATTTCCCATAAAGAATTAGAAGCCCAAATTGACATGGGGTAATTTTCAACGATGTGTTCGTATAATTTTTGCGACCTAACAGAAGAACTTGCTTCTGCTAATTTGTAGCTTATTGTTGGGAAAATATATGAATTAGGATATTTTGTATATAAGTCTTGTAATGCTTGAATTTTATTTGAGCCTGTTAGTGTAATAAATCTATCAATTGCGGAGCTTATTTCTTTTTCTTCAACATTGCTAACACTTAATTCAAAACCTTTTAGAATAGTCTCTTTTTCTTGTTCTCTGTTTTTTAATTCTCTATAGCACTTTGAAATTTTGTACCAATTTTTTGAAAAAGGTGTTTTTTGATAATATTTAATTGCGTCTTGGTATTGTTTGTTTGCATATTTTGCATCTGCCATGATTTCATAGTCATCTTGAGAGAAATATGTGTTTATTTGTTCTAATTCTTCAAGT
>JAZUSV010000097.1:0-3452 GCA_045606885.1 Candidatus Gastranaerophilales bacterium
ATTTACCCTGTTAACCCAAAAGGCGGCATAATTGAAGGATTTCAAGCATATACTTCAGTTTTAGAAATCCCAGAAGAAGTTGATTTTGCAGTTATTATTGTTCCTCAAAAATTCGTTTTAGCTGCAATTGACGAATGCAACCAAAAAGGAATTAAAGGTATTTGTATCATCTCTGCTGGTTTTAAAGAATCAGGCAAAGAAGGTGCGCAAGCTGAAAAAGAATTGCTTGAAAAAGTAAGAGCTTACGGAATGAGATTAGTTGGTCCAAACTGTCTAGGTGTTTTAAACACAAACCCTGAAGTTTCAATGGATGCAACTTTTGCTGAAAGCTTACCAATTAGAGGCGATATTGGCTTTGTTTCTCAATCAGGCGCACTTGGTGGCGGTATTTTAAATATTTTAAAAGACTTAAACGTTGGTTTTGCTCAATTTATTTCAATTGGTAACCAAGCAGACGTTAACGCTGAAACTGCAATTGAATATTGGGAAAACGATGACGATGTAAAACAAATTTTGCTTTACATGGAATCAATTCAAAACCCTGAAAACTTTAGAAAATTAGCTACAAGAATTTCTAAAAAGAAACCAATTGTTGCTTTGAAAGCTGGTCGCTCAGCTGCAGGTGCTTCAGCTGCAAGCTCTCACACAGGTTCATTAGCAGGGGCTGATAAAGCGGCTAATGCGCTTTTAGCTCAATCAGGCGTAATTAGAGAATATTCTTTGAAAAACTTATTTGCGACAGCAAAAGTTTTCTCAAATTGCCCAATTCCAAAAGGCGATAGAGTGGCTATCATTACAAACTCAGGTGGTCCTGGTATTATGGCAACCGACGCAATTTGTGAATATGGTATGCAAATTGCACCAATTACAGATTCTACAAAAGACAAATTAAGAAGTTTCTTACCTGCTGCAGCATCTGTTAAAAACCCAATCGATATGATTGCTTCAGCTCCGATTGAACACTATATGCAAACATTAGAAACAGTTATTGCTGATGATAATGTTGATATGGTTATGGTAATTTATCTTCCATTCTTAGGCTTAAAAGACATTGATGTAGCGAAAGCTATTATGGAAATTAAAGCTAAAAATCCACAAAAACCTGTTATCGGCGTATTTATGACAACATCTGATTTCTTCACAAAACTTTCTGAAATGGATGTTAATATGCCATTCTTTATGTATGCAGAAGAAGCTGCTGAAGGTTTAAACAGATTAAACCAACAAAGAATTTGGCAAGAACGCCCTGTTGGCTCAACTCCAACTTACGAAGTTGACAGAGCTAGAGCTGAACAAATTATTAAACAATCAATCCATGAAGGAAGAGCTCAATTAACAACTCGTGAATCAATTGACGTATTAGACGCATACGGAATTAGAGTTTGCAAATCAGGCTTTGCAACAAACTTAGATGAAGTTGTTTCAATTGGTAATTCAATTGGATATCCTGTTGTTATGAAAATGACATCAAAAACAACATCTCACAAAACTGACGTGGGCGGTGTTAGAGTAAATATCCAATCTGAAGAACAATTAAAAGCAGAATACAACGATTTAATTGCAAAACTGACAGAAAAAGGCTTAATTGACGGTCTTGAAGGTGTAATTATTCAAGAAATGGTTAAAGGTAATCGAAAAATGGTTTGCGGTATTGCAACTGACCCACAATATGGCCCAATGATGATGTTTGGTCTAGGTGGCGTATTCATTGAAGTTATGAAAGATGTAACATTCAGAATTGCACCTTTAACAGACATTGACGCAGCTGAAATGATTAAATCAGTTAAAGCATATAAACTTCTTGAAGGTGCTCGTGGAACAACTCCAGCTCAAATGGATCAAATTCAAGAAACATTATTGAGACTATCTCAACTTGTAACTGATTATCCATTCATTGACGAATTAGACATCAATCCACTTCTAATCAGTGAAAAAACCGGTGAAGGTATTGCAGTTGATGGACGTATCAAAGTTCGTTTAGAAGAAGCAATGGATAAATTATCTGGTGGGTGTGCTTGTGGAGCTTGCCACGGCTGCTGCCACTAATTAAATAAATAAAAACATATAACGCTGGGGACACAAAACCCCAGCGTTTTAAATTGTTTAGATGAATAAAAAATAAACAAAAAACAATATAATGTTTTTATGGATAGTATTGCTGAAAATATAGATATAAAGAAAAAATTTGTTGAAGAATATGAAACCAAAGTTTTTCCTTTTTTAAAAGGACACGAAGTTTTAAGAAGAAAATTAAACGAAAATTGCAATTTTAAAATAATCATTGCTTGGTTTGTATATTTAACAAGTTTGCTACTAGTATATATTTTCACAAATAACTATGACCCATTACTATACTCAATACGCACGTTTTATCTGTTTATGATTTCATGGTTCATTGTAATTTGCATAATATACTTTTCATATAGCTACAAAAATAAAAAGAACAAAGAATTTTGTTTAAATTTAAAAAGTCATTGTTTTGAATATCTTTTGCCAGCCCTTGGGGATATAAAATGGTCAAATAATAAAAATATAATTACGGATGGAAATTTAGAAAAAAGCGAATTGTTTGCAATGTTCAACAAAAGAACAATTGACGATGAATTAACAGGAACATATAAAAATACAAAATTCAAAGCTTGCGAAACACAATTATTATACATAAGTGGAAGCGGCAAAAATCGTAGCTGCACAAATGTCTTTAAAGGCATTGTTTTGGAGTTCAAGTTAAATAAGACCTTTAAAACTCAAACGGTAATTTCAACAAAAGGAGATTTAACTGCAAGAGATAACCATTGGCTTTGGGCTGTTTTTGCGCTTACAAGCTTTGTAGAACCAATAACCAAATGTTACACAAAAGGCGATTACATTAGTGGAAATATATTTTTAGCAATAGGACTACTTATTGCTATTACAATTTTTACATATTCATTCTTTTCCAAAAACAAAAACAAAGAACAAAAAATCATTCTAGAAGATGTAAAATTCAATAAGAAATACCATGTTTATTCAGACGACCAAGTTGAAGCACGTTGCATTGTGACTCCTGCATTTATGGAGAAATTTTTAAATATAAGAACAGCTTTTGGAGCGAAAAATGCAAAATGCGCATTTTATGGAAATAAAATTATGTTTGCTATTTCAACAAACAAAAACCTTTTTGAAATTGGAAGTCTAAATAAAAGTTTACTAGAGCCAAAATCATTTTCAAATTTGTACAGAGAAATAAGCGCAATTTACGAACTCATAGATTACTTTAAATTAAATAATTACTAACAAACAAATTTTATAGCTTACAAACTACATCAGCAAGGTTTATCTTGTCTTTAAAGGAGTTTTAAAACTTTAGCATATTTTTTTCACAAATTTTTATAATTTAAAATTACCATGAACTTCACAGAAGATTTAATAAAATATACTTGAATGAAAAATTATAAACTACATTTTGAACA
>JAZUSV010000098.1:0-2331 GCA_045606885.1 Candidatus Gastranaerophilales bacterium
CATTTGATTGTTTAATAATTTTAATTGTAATAGTAGCTTTAATTGTTGGTTTAGCAACAAAAAGCGGAAAAAGAGCAACTTCTTCAAATCAAATTGAGGCAACTGTCAATGTTGAAATGGAAATTTATTTAAGAGGTGTTGCTTCAACTTCTCAAGAGCCATTATTCAATATTGGTGATGAAACTTTCATCACAATTAGAAACGTTCCATATACTAAATTAAAAATTAAAGATGTTAAATATGACAAAAGAAAGGTTATGTTACCTTCAATTAATCCAAAAAAACCATATATCTTAGTAAACGACGACACTGCTCCTTATCAATATGATTATTTAGTTAGCGTTGTAGACAGTGCAAAAATCACAAAAGATGGTGATGCGGTTGTTGGTGGAAACAAGGTAAAAATCGGTTTACCGATTACACTAGAAGGTGCAAAATATAAATTAAATGGGGTTATTTCAAATGTTGTTGCTAGCCCAGAACCAACAGGCGACAACCACGAGGATTTAGATAAACATACAAAAATAAATCAAGATGTTCACTAATATTCAAAGATTCATTAACAACAGTTATTTTGCAAAAAATATAGACAAATTAGCATTTTTAGCTTTGCTAGTTTTGTTGTTTTGCGCAATTTGTTCTTCAAGTGAAATAATGGGCTTGTGGGCTTTGTTATTTTCTTTTTTGGTGATATTTAAATCATTTTTTTTAAACGATGGAATAAAGTTTAGTTTTTCAAAGCTTGAAAAGGCAATTTTGGTTTATTTTTTAATCGTTACAGTAAGCTTGTTTGCTTCAACGCTTTTTAGTTTGAGTTTTCATGGTTATATAAAAACTTTTATCTATGTATTATTTTTCTTTAGCGCAGGACATTTTTTTAGAACTAACGGAAATAAAATCCCTGCTTTGATATTATTTGTTGCAACTTTGATGAGTTACGAATCAATTGTTGCAATTATACAAAATCTTAGTGGCGTTGTTGAAATTTCTGGTTGGCAAGATATGACAAACATCAATCCAGAGCAAGTTGTTTCTCGTGCCTATGGTACATTGCAGCCGTATAATCCAAATCTTTTAGCAGGATATTTGCTTTGTGGGCTTGCTAGTTTTGTTTATTTAACTTTGGTTAATTTGAAAAAAGGTAAAAAAAGAATATCTTTAATATTTTTAGGGTTATTATTACTGAACTTGATAGCAATAATTGACACGGGTTGCCGTGGGGCATATTTGGGATTTTTATTTTTCTTTCCTGTGTTATTTTTGGCGCTATTTTATCATGTGCAAAAAAATCTTGGCGGTTTTGAAAATATCAAAAAAAGATATAAAAACCTTTCTATTGCTGGAATTTTCGCAATAATATTATTTATAGTTACAAATCCTGCTTTAATTAAAAGAGTAGAATCAATTTTTGCGCTTCGTGCAGATAGTTCAATTTCTTTTAGATTGAATGTTTATGAAGCAGTTTGGAAAATGTTTCTTGATAACCCATTTTTAGGAATTGGTGTTGGAAATCAAAATTTTAGAGAAATTTATGGACTATATATGAAAACAGGATACGATGCATTAGGTTCGTATTGTGTTCCTTTGGAAATTGCTGTTGAAAGCGGAATTTTTGCTTTAATTGCTTTTGTTGTTGCTTTGTTTTTTGCCATAAAACATTGTGTTTTTGTATGTTTAAGTAATAGAAAACCAATAAATTCTAAAGTCTTAGCTCTTTGTATTGTTCTTGTAATTATGGCTACAATGGGACATGGTTTGTTTGATACAATTTGGTTTAGACCCCAAGTTCAATTTTTATTTTGGACATTTCTTGCAATGTTGAAATCGAGAGAATTGAGATTAAATTAATCTATATAAATTTCTGCCATGTTGTGAAAAAGCCCGCCAATTTTTGTTGGGTAAACATTTTTAATATTTTTTCTTATTGCATAAATATTTAGTGGCGCATATAAATACAACATCGGATTTTCTTTTGTTACGATTTCTTGATACTTGTTATAAATTTCTTTTCTTTTGTTAAAATCAAGCTCTAGCGCCCCTTTTTTAAATATTTCTAATAATTCTTCTTCAAAATCTAGAATTTTATCGCTTGAAGTTAAATCGTTTGGCGTTCTTTTGTTGAATAAATGCAAAGAACCATAAGGATTCCAAACGTTGTATCCTGAATTTGGTTCGTTTATGTTGGAAGTTAGTGCAATTATTATGCAATCATAATCAGCAGTGTTTGTGATTTTGTTGACAAGACTATTAAACTCAATTGCTTTGAAATTTACTTTTATTCCTAAAGCTTCAAAATCTTGCTTAATTGAAACCCCCGTTGCCTCTCTTTGG
>JAZUSV010000099.1:0-4562 GCA_045606885.1 Candidatus Gastranaerophilales bacterium
GAACGACATGGCTACGATCCGACTTAATGTGGAGTTCAACCTGTTCCTGAAGATCAACTTCCTGTTAAATTACCAGAAGATGTTGATTTTAGCGTAGTTGGAAAATCTCCAATTTTAACATCAAAAACATTCTTAGAAACAACTTGCCCTTGCTGTGGTGGTAAAGCTACAAGAGAAACAGATACAATGGATACATTCATCTGTTCAAGTTGGTATTATTTAAGATATGCGGACGCAAAAAATTCAGACAAATGTTTTGATAGAGATTTGGTGAACAAATGGCTTCCTGTCGACCAATATATTGGCGGAATTGAACATGCGATTTTGCATTTGTTGTATTCTCGCTTCTTTACTAAAGCTCTTAGAGACTGTGGTTTATTAGACTTTGATGAACCATTTGCAAATCTTTTAACTCAAGGTATGGTTTTAAAAGATGGTTCAAAAATGTCAAAATCAAAAGGTAACACTGTTGACCCAGACGAAATTTACGCTAATTACGGGGCAGATACTGCAAGATTATTTATTCTTTCAGATTCTCCTCCTGCTCGTGATTTTGATTGGACTGATGCAGGCGTAGAAGGCTGTTATAAGTTTATTTCAAGAGTTTATCGTTTGTATTCAAAATACCAAGATAAAATCAAATTAGATTATAGTTTTGATGTCAAAAATCTTTCTAAAAAAGATGATGATTTTATTAGACAAGTTCATATTGCAATTAAAAGAATTACAAGAGATATTGAAAATGAATTTCAATTTAATACCGTAATTTCAAGCTATAGAGAGCTTACAAACACTATTTATGAATATATTAAAAATGAAAATGAAATTAATTTTGATGTTTTAAGCTTTGGTTTATTGACATTATTGAAGTTAATTTCTCCTGTTTGTGTATTTATGGCAGAAGAAATTTATAGTGAACTTGGTGCTTCAAAATCAATCCATGAAGAAGATTGGTGTAAGTTTGATGAAAATCTTGCAAAAACAAGTGCAATTACTTTAATCGTTCAAGTTAACGGAAAATTAAGAGACAAACTTGAAGTTCCTCAAGGTCTTGAAAATTCTGAACTTGAAAAAATGGCTCTTGAAGCTCCTAAAGCTAAAGAATTTATTGCTGATAAACAAGTGGTTAAAGTGATTGTTGTACCAAATAAATTGGTTAACATCGTTGTAAAATAATATTTTAAACTATATGCAAAAAGCGCAAAATTTGCGCTTTTTGTGTTTTATATGCATGCAATTAGAGATAAACTATGAAAATACAAAATATTTCACCACTAAACAAAACTTTTCAAACAAGAAATTTTCAAAAAACTAACTCTTTATATCAATTTAAATTTCAAAATATGCCTTATGATACTGTTTCGTTTGGGTCAAAGCAAGTTGATGTTAAAGATATGATAAACACAATTAGAGAAAGCAAAGAAATACAAGCCGAGGGCTCTAAAGTATATCAAAATGCGCAAGCTCTAATTCCTTCTGCTAAGGAAAAATTTCAGGATTCATATAATGCTTATTTGCTTGCTTGTAAATATTTGAAAATAGCTTCTAAGAACTTGACTAATCCTTATGTTGAGCTTTCTAATGGTGATGTTTTGAGTTTTAAATTTATTGTTGGAAAATCTGACTTCAGTGTTCAAATGGATGTGTTTGATGGTTGTGAAAATAAAAAATATTCCATTACAACTAAAGGCTTAAATCCTGTGCAGGTTATTGAGTACGGCGATGAAGAAGGCGCTGTTATTTATCAATATTCAAATAATTACATCGTTATTTCTGACAATATGGCGCTGTTTGGAGATAATGTTGGTGTTTCTGATGCAAATTATGTGTTTATTGATGGCCAACTATCTAGCATTAGAACCAATGTAAACCATAAAACTATGCCACAAACTAGCGATGAATTTTATTATTATGTAGATGATAAGTTGGCAATAGCTGAGCTAGACAATAGTATGAATTTAGTTACAGGTGTAAGCAATAATAAACAGCGCTACACTTTTATTAATTCAAAATTATTTAACTATTACGATAATTTTACCGCGCGTGGTAGAAATAGAATATCGTTTGACGAAAGTTTTCATTTTATTAACGATACTTTTTTAGCTCATACTCTAAATTCAAAGCAAGTTGATGGCTCAGGAGCCATTGTCGCTGATAGTGCAGTTTATTCAAAAAGTGGTAAATTTTTCAAAGCTGATGGAGAAAAATTTAGAATTAAAGACGCTGGTGCGATAAAATTTGATGAAAATTAAATTAAGTGTTCTTTAATCACTTCACTAACATATATAAAGCTGTCTTTAGTGCCTATATTTTGCCCCTTTAAGCCTTTTTTGTACATCAAATATGGCACCTGTTCTCTTGTGTGGTCTGTACCCTTATGAGTTGGGTCACAACCGTGGTCAGCTGTGATAATTAAAATATCATCTTCACTCATTGCATCTATAAATTTTGGAATGTATGAGTCTATTTCTTCAATTGCCTTTTTGTAGCCTAAAGAATCACGTCTATGACCGTATAACATATCTGTATCTACAAGATTTGTAAAAATTAAATCTGCATCACTATTTAAAATTGCCTCACAAGTTTTATTTAAGCCATCTGTGTTGCCTTTGGTTAATATTTTTTCATCAACTCCAGAGCCTACAAAAATATCGTAAATTTTGCCAATTCCAAGCGTTTTTTTGCCTTGTTTTTGCAAAATATTTAACAATGTATCACTTGGTGGCTCAACAGAATAATCATGTCTTAAACCGCCTATTCTTGTTGGTTTTCCGTCGATTACTTGATAAGGGCGAGCAATAACTCTTGAAATTCCGCAATTGAATTCGTCTAGTATTTCTCTTGCGATTTTGCACCATTTGTACAATGTTTCAACAGGAATTAAATCTATATCAAGCGCAATTTGAAATACACTGTCTGCTGATGTGTATATAATGGGGAAACGAGTGCTTTGATGTTCATTGTTTAGTTGTTCGATAATTGCAGTGCCAGAAGCTGGGCAATTGCCCAAAATTCCGCCACAATCTGTTCTTTTTATAAATTCGTTAATAATTTTTTCATCAAATTTTTTATATGTTTTAAATGGATTTTCAAGAACTAAACCCATTAGTTCCCAATGTCCTGTTGTGGTATCCTTGCCTTTGGATTTCATCTTTAAAATGCCATAATTTGATGTTGGAGTGTCTGTTTTTGCTACACCTTTTATGTCAATAATATTTCCAAAACCCATTTTTTCTAAGTTTGGAACGTTTAGTCCGCCTGTTTTAGAAGCTAAATTTGCTAATGTGTTACAAGTTAGCTCATCATCATAATCCATAGCGTCAGGCAAAGCGCCACAACCCATAGAATCAACTACTACAACAATTGCACGTTTTTTATTCATGTTACACCATTATTTCTACATCGTTTGGTAAATAATCCAAATGCCACTTTTGTATTGCTTCTCCAGGGTATAGCAGTCCTATTCCTGGTGGATATGGTATTATCATTTTATTTGAAATTTTCAAAAGAGCATCTTTTTTATTTGCATAAATATAATTTCGATTGAAAGTATCCACAGGTTGAATTTTAGTTAGCGGAAATGGTTGAAAATCCTCTTTTTGAAATTCGTAAGAAGGATTTGTAACTACTTTTTTTAGGGCATTTTTCAATTTGTCTAGTTTTGCTTTTGTTGTGCCAATTCCTGTAAGATATAGGCATGCTATTGAATTATTAAACTCATCTTCAATTGTATAATCTTCAAACAGGGTTTGTGATAGTTCGTAACCTGAAATACCTTCTTTTCTGATTAAAATTTTTGTAGGGTCATGGTTTTCGTCTTCAAAAAATTGCACACCGAAGCGTTCAAGTTCTTTTTTAGATTTTTGAATTTCGTTGATTAAATTATCAATTTCGTTTTGACCTTCTTTTGAATGAAGATAGGTTATGCAGGCTTCAATATTTGATAAAAGCGGATAAGAAGGCGATGTAGTTTGAAAAATATTTAACGCTTTTTGAAAAATTTGAATATCTATATTTTTGATATTAGATGAAATGTTTAATAGTGCACATTGATTTAGTGCCCCAGCGGTTTTATGTAGCGAATTAATTGAAACATCTGCACCTTGTTCAATAGCTGTTTTAGGTAAATTATCGCTAAAATTGTATAGTGAACCGTGAGCTTCATCAACTATTAAATATGTATTATATTTTTTGCAAATATTTGAAATTTTTTCAATATCCGAATTTACACCTTCGTAAGTTGGAGAAGTCATGATAAACACTTTGTAATTGTCTAGCTTAAGTGTTGATTCAAGCTTTTCGGTGTCAATATGTGTATAAATTCCCCAATCTTCATCTGTTTCAGGCATAAACCAATTTACATATCCAGCTGTTAAAATTAATCCGTTAAAGACTGATTTATGGCAATTTCTTGCAACCAAAACTTTATCTGCTGGATTGATTATTGCCTTCATTGCAGCTAAAAGTGCTGTTGTTGCGCCTTGTACAACATAAAAAGATTGTTTTGTTTTTAAAATTTCGCTAGTTTTTCCTTGTGAAATTAAAATTGAATTTTTAGGATT
>JAZUSV010000100.1:0-1706 GCA_045606885.1 Candidatus Gastranaerophilales bacterium
GGAATTTGTGGGTGGACGCTACCATCTCCAACGTGCCCAACCATACACATATCAAGTCTATAACGTGTACAAATTTCTTGTATTCCAAGGACTAATTTCGCTAAGTTTTCCCTTGGCACAATAACATCATCAGTTGTAACATTTGGTTTTAGTTTTGTGCAAGCCGCCATAGAGGAACGTCTTGCTGACCAAATTCTATCAGACTCTTCTTGAGTTCTTGAATATTGAATACTTGATGCCGCATTTTCTCTTAAAATAGAGCAAATAGTGGTTCTTTGTTCGTCAATTGTTGATGCAAATCCATCAATTTCAATAATCAATGCACATTCTTTATTTGTCAACAAACCTGTCGGATAAAATCTTTCAACTGTTTGAATTGCATTTTTGTCCATAAAATCAATTGTTGTAGGACAAATTTGTTTTTCAATAATCTTATTTACTGTTGTTATTGAATGTTCAACTTTATCAAAATATGCCATAATAACTTGAACGGCTTGAGGTTTTGTAATTAGTTTAACAGTGGCTTCAACGACAATTCCTAAAGTTCCTTCAGAACCTATAAATAGGCTCCCTAAATTGTATCCCGTAGCGTTTTTGATAGTGTTTGAACCTGTTCTAATAAGTTTGCCATCAGCCATAACTACAAGCATATCAATTACATAATCTTTTGTTGATCCATATTTGAAACATCTTGCCCCAGCTGAATTTTGTGCAATACTTCCGCCAATTGTTGAAATGTTTAAGTTTGATGGGTCTGGTGGATAGTAAAGTCCTAATTTTTCAACTGCCCTTTGTAATTCTCCAACAATAACACCAGGTTGAACTTTTGCAGTCATATTTTCTGGGTTGATTTCTAATATCTTATTCATTTTAGAAAAGTTTAAAACAATTCCGCCATGTGTTGGTACACAAGCTCCAACAGTATTTGTACCAGCTCCCCTGCAAATAATAGGGGTCATATGTTTGTTTGCAATTCTGACTACTTCTTGAACTTGTTCAATGTTTTCTACAAAAACAACTGCGTCTGCAAGTTTTGATTCTATTGTAGGGTCGTTTGAAGCATCAACAGAATACACGTATCGTTCTTCAATGTTAGATAATACGTTTTCTTTTTTTAAACTATTATTTAAGTCTTTTATTAAAGTTTTAGTCAACATATGATGCTAATTTTTCGATATTTGTACTTAATCTTGCTATTTGTTTATCGATTTTATCGATTTTTCTAGTAACTTTAGAATCATCAATATCTTCAACTGCATTTAAGATTTTTTCCAATGACATTTCAAGTCTGTCGATTCTTTCTTGCTGAGCTTCGAATTTATCTTCAAGTCCACCCAGTTTAGCTATTTGTTTTTCAAAATATGCTAAGCGTTCTTGTTGTTCATCAAATTTTTCTTCAATTGAGTTCAAGATATCTGTTTGTGCTGGAACAGATTTTTTCAAGCTATCGATTGCTGATTTGATATCAACAATTTCTTCTGAGTTTGTTGATATTTTGTTCATACTTTCGCTAGCTGAATCAATCCATTCTCCCATATAGATAAGTGCTTGACGCATAACCTTATCTGAAGCGTGAGAAGTTTCAAGTAGTTTTGTTACATTATCAACTTTGTTGGTTATAATTTTTCCAAAATCTTCAAAGTCAGTTGAAACTCGTTCAAATTTATTATTCAAATATTCATCTTTTGTTATTGAGTTTTGAAGTT
>JAZUSV010000101.1:0-3330 GCA_045606885.1 Candidatus Gastranaerophilales bacterium
AGAAGCGTCACAAGCTCAAAAATATGAAATTATCACTTCTGAATTAAATCCAACAAGTGCTAAATTATTCAACTCACTACCAGCAGCTATCAAAGCTCAATTATTAATGGACAGAGACCCTCACGGAAACGTACAAGTTTCAAAAATTGAAACAGAAAAATTATTAATTGAAATGATTGCTCGTCGACTTGAAGAAATGAAAAAACAAGGTTCATACACAGGCAAATTTGCAGACCAAGCTCACTTCTTTGGTTACGAAGGAAGATGCGCAATGCCTTCAAACTTTGACGCAGATTACTGCTATTCATTAGGCTACAATGCATTTGCACTTATTCAATCTGGCTTAACAGGTTACTTATCATCAATTAAAAATACAACAAAACCTGCAAGCGAATGGGTTGCAGGTGGTGTTCCTCTGACTATGATGATGAATATGGAACGTCGTCACGGCGAAATGAAACCTGTAATCAAAAAAGCATTAGTTGAACTTGACGGTCCTGTATTTAAAGCATTAGAACAAAACAGAGACAAATGGGCAATTAACGATTGTTATGTATTCCCAGGAGCTGTTCAATACTTTGGACCATCTTGCGTATGTGATGTTACAACAATTACATTACAACTAGAGCAAGAAAAAGCTTTAGTTAATGTTTAACTAATCAAACAATAAATTAAAACTCCCGAATTTTCGGGAGTTTTTTATATGTTTAAATCTTTTAAAAGTTTATCAATTTCAATTTTTAAATTAGGTATATCTAAATTATTTTCAATAATAAAATCTGCTTGATAGTTATCATCTTGCAAATTTATCCTTAATTTTGCATCTTCTAATGATAAATTATTTCTTTTAACAAGGCGCTCTAGTCTTAAATTTTCATTTGCGTCGATAAAAATGGTTTTATCAAATAACTTATCAAATCCGCTTTTAAACAAAAGTGCACCAGAAACAAAAACTGCTTTTTCTTCTTTATTCTGTTCAAATATTTCTAAAATAATTTCTTTTAATTTCGGATGAATAATGTTTTCAAGTTTTTGTTTTTTTTCTTTATTGCCAAAAACAATTTTTCCTAACTCTTTTCGCTCTAAAGTGTTAAATTCAGCTAAAATTTGAGTCTTTATTTTTTCATCGTTCTCAAGCAAGTTATGAGACATCTTGTCTAAATCAAAAACCTTATACCCCAAAGTCTGAAGTATATTTTCAACTTCACTTTTGCCCGATGCAATTTTACCTGATATTCCTACCTTTAACATAACTTTATTTTAGCTTAAAATTATAGTATAATTCAATTATTAGTTTAAGGGGAGAAAAAATATGTCAAGCAATCCCATGATAAATTCACATGTTGCTGAAAATGTTGTTTTAGAAGGTCGTCCAATGACTATTTCTAATACAATAAATAAAACAATAATTTTAACAGGCATTGTTGCTTTAGTTGCCTACTATGCTTGGAGCGTGTGCGCTAGTGGTTTCACCGACAAAGCAAATATGTTATTAATTATAGGTTTAATAGCTGGTCTTGTTTTGGCTATTATTACAACAAGAAATCCAAAACATTCACCAATTACTGCGCCAATTTACGCACTTTGCGAAGGTCTAGTTGTAGGAATAATTAGTTTTCAATATGCTGCATTTTTAGATGGAATTGTGCAAAAAGCAATATTAATCACTATTTCTACGATGTTTGCAATGCTATTTTTGTATAAATCACAATTAGTTCGTGCAACCGAAAAGTTTAAGAAGGTACTTATTACCGCTATGACAGGAATAATGGTTTTTTATCTTGTTTCTCTTGTTTGCGGTTTATTTGGACATTTTCCAATAAGATTATTTGATTCAAGCCCTTTGGCTATCGGCATAACTCTATTTATTTGCGTTATTGCCGCACTAAACTTCATTGTAGATTTTGATTTTATTGAACAAAGCGAAAAAAGAATGTTGCCAAGTTATTTTGAATGGTATGGCGGATTTACGCTATTAGTTACTTTAATTTGGTTATATATAGAAGTTTTAAGATTATTAGCTCAGCTTAATAGCAGAGATTAAACAAAAGGGCTTAATTAAGCCCTTTTTTAAAGGAAAGTATGAAATATAGAAAAATAGCCGTCAAAGAAAAAGAAAATAACATAATTCAAGCAACCAAAGATTCTTTTTTGAACGAACTTCTTTCACTTAGAAATCTTAAAACTCAAAGTGAAATTGAAAAGTTTTTAACTCCTTCAAAAGATAACTTTTTATCACCCTATGCCTTTTTAGACATGAAAAAAGCGGTTGATAGAATTTTTGAAGCAATTGAAAAAGAGCAAACAATTTTAATTTGGGGAGATTTTGACTGCGACGGCGTTACTTCAAGCTCTATTTTATACAAAGCCCTAACAGAGCTTAACGCCAAAGTTTTAACTTTTATTCCAGACAGATTAGAACACGGACACGGACTAAATTCCAAAGTTTTAATAAATTACATTTCAAAAGAAAAAGTAAAACTTGTAATCACGGTTGATTGCGGAATTTCCAACAATTCGGAAGTTAATTTGTTAAAAGGTTTAAAAGTTGACACAATAATCACGGACCACCACTCTACAGATAATGATTTACCAAATGCTTACGCTATAATCAATCCGCAAGTAAATAGTGCACTAGATGAAAATTTAAGCGTAGATGATATAACATCTCTAACTTATAATTCAGGCTCAATTGTGGCGTATAAACTTGCTATGGCATTATTAGAAAAAAATGATAATCAAAATTTAAAAGATGAACTATTGGTCATTGCGGGTTGTGGCGCTATAGCCGATGTTGTACCTTTATTGGGTGAAAACCGCTCAATTGTAACAGTTGCACTTGAGCTTTTAAATAGCAAAAAAGAAAATTCGCATAGCGCAATCTATGAATTATTATCCAAAAATTTAGGCGAAAAACCCATAACAAGTACAGATATAGCATTCATTTTAGCACCTCGAATAAATGCCGTTGGAAGATTGGCTAACGCAAAATTATCATTTGAATTTTTAACAACAAAAGAACCTATAAAATACCAAATGATAATCGAGCAACTTGAAAACTACAACTCAATAAGACAATCAAAATGCTCAGAAACTTATGATGAAATTATCAATTATTTAAACAAAAACAAATCTGAAAAAAACAACCCCGCAATCATTCTCATAAATCCGTCTTGGCACATTGGAATTATAGGCATAGTTGCTTCAAAAATTGTTGAAGAATTTAATAAGCCTTGCTTTTTAATGACAACTGATGAAAATAATAACGCAAGATGTTCAATTCGCTCTAACGATATAATCAATGTTTATGATGTTTTAAAAGAAAACGAA
>JAZUSV010000102.1:0-4050 GCA_045606885.1 Candidatus Gastranaerophilales bacterium
CTATTTTTTAAATAGCTTTTGAGGAGTTAAAAAATGAACGTTGAGTATGATTTAGACTATATAAATTCTATGCAAAAAGAAGAAAATGAGGAAATAAAAACCTTTAACACAATAGCAAACAAAGACGAAATTCTTCAAATGTATCTTAAAGATGTCAGCAAAATTAAACTTCTTAAAAAAGAAGAAGAAATTGAAGTAGGAAAAACCATTAAAGAAGGAAGCAAAAAAGATTCATTAGTTGCAAGAAAAAAATTAATACAAGCAAATTTAAGGTTGGTTATTTCTATAGCTAAAAAATACACAGGACAAGGGGTTTTATTTATGGATTTAGTTCAAGAAGGTTCTCTTGGATTAATTAAAGCAGCAAACAGATTTGACTACAAAAAAGGTTTCAAATTTTCAACTTATGCAACTTGGTGGATTAAGCAAACAATAATTAGGGCAATAGCAAACAATTCTCGCTCAATCAGAATACCTGTACACATGGGAGATAAAATTCGAAATCTTAAAAAAGCAACAACAAAATTAAGTGCGGATTTAGGAAGAGAACCAACTGATTTTGAGCTTGCACAATATTTAAAAACAACCGAGAAAAAAATAAAAATAACAAAAGAAGCAATCATAAAAGAACCAATTAGTTTTGATACTCCCATAGCAAATGATTTATCGCTAGAAGATTATATCTCGGATAAAATTGAAAACTCTCCAAACGAAAGAATGGAAAAAATTGATTTTAAAAAAGATATTCTGCTGTCTTTAAACCTACTAAACGAAAGGGAAAGATTTATTATAATTAATCGTTTTGGATTAAAAGAAAGAAAAATAAGAACACTAGAAGAGTTGGGGAGAATTTTAGGTTTTTCAAAAGAACGAATAAGGCAAATAGAAATGGAGGGACTAAGAAAGCTAAGAAAATCACAACAAACACAATATTTAAAAGAATATTTGGCATAAGGCAGTTTTTCTGCCTTATTTTTCATCTAAATACTAATTTTTATTATTTCAAATTTTGCTATAATTATTTTATGGAAAATTTAATTTCTATCAAAAACCTAGAAAAAACATACACTCAAGAACCTTCTTTTTTTGCTCCTAAAAAAGAAGCGCAGCTTGTTTTAAAGGGTATTAATTTAAACATCAACAAAGGCGAAATTGTATCCCTTGTTGGTGAGTCGGGTTGCGGGAAATCAACCCTAGCAAACTGCATTTTAAAATTAATAAATCCCGATAGAGGAGAAATTCTCTTTAATAATCAAAATATATTAAAATTCAATAAAAAAGAAGATTTTGAGTATCGAAAAAAAATTCAAATGATTTTCCAAAACCCATATTCAAGCTTAAACCCCAAAATGAAAATCAAAGATACACTTGAAGAACCTCTCATTATTCACAAAGAAAAAAATCGACTAGAAAGAATTGAGGAAATTATTTCCTTAGTGGGAATTACTCATATGGATTTGCAAAAATATCCTCACGAATTTTCGGGCGGACAACGTCAAAGAATTGCAATTGCCAGGGCACTAATTTTAAAACCAGAATTTATCGTTGCAGACGAACCTGTTAGCGCACTTGATGTTAGTATTTGTGCATCAATAATAAATCTTTTACTTGAATTGAGAGAAAAATTAAATTTAACAATATTGTTTATTTCTCACGACTTAAATTTAGTAAGATATCTTTCAGACAAAATTGCGGTAATGAACAAAGGCGAAATTGTTGAATTTAGCGAAACCCAAAAACTGTTTGATAATCCGCAAGATGAATACACAAAATATTTATTATCATCAATGCGAAGTATAAAAATATAATTTTCTTGAAAATGCATTTATATGGAGTTAAAATATAACTCAGCGGTTTTATCCCCATTGTCTTTAAAGGAATAAGTTAGGAGAATGTATGTCTAATCAAACGGCAGATATAAAAGATTGCGTTAGTCCAAGCGAAGTAGCTTCAAGTTTAGCTAAAAAAATAATGCCAAAAAAAGCGCAATATGGCTTTTTAAAAATGTTTTTATTAGCAATAGCAGCTGGAGCATTCGTTGCTTTTGGTGCGCATTCTTGTTTAACTGTTATGACAGGAACATTGAACATCAGCTGGGGCTTAGCTAAATTGATTGGCGGAATAGTTTTCTCTACAGGCTTGATGATGGTTGTTTTAACAGGTGCAGAACTTTTTACAGGCAATGTTTTGATGACTTTTTCAGTTTTAGAAAAGAAAATTTCTTTATTAACCCTATTAAAAAGCTGGGTTGTTGTATATTTTGGAAACTTTATCGGAGCAATGACAATTGCGCTTTTGGTTTTTGCAACAGGAGCATCAATGAATTGCGGTGGTGAAGTTGGAGTTTTAACTCTTAGCACAGCTACAGCCAAAACTAGTTTGAGCTTTACTCAAGCTTTCACAAGTGGTATTCTTTGCAATTGGCTTGTTTGCTTAGCAGTTTGGATGGCGGCGTGCTCAAGAAGAATTATTGGCAAAATTTTTGCTATATTCTTCCCAATTATGATTTTCGTTGCTTCAGGATACGAACACTGCGTCGCAAATATGTTTTTTATTCCCGAAGGAATTTTAACAAAAACTCTTCCAAATATTGTTCAAGCTTCAAACTTATCAACCCAAGCCCTTTCAAATCTTACTTGGCAGGGTTTTGCAATTAATAATTTAGTTCCAGCAACTCTTGGAAACATAGTTGGGGTAGTAATATTTGTGGTATTATTATTCTGGATGGCATATCTAAAAGATGAAAATAATTAAAGCATGATAAAATGAAAAAAATTATATATTTCATAATATCAATAATTTTTTCAATAAATCCTCTTCTAGCGCTAGACGAGGATATTATTTTTTCGCCAGATAAAACAATTGAAATTGAAAAAGACCTAATCGAAGGCGAACACGAAATCATCCTTGAAAAACCAAAAGTTGAAGAAGTAAACCCCTATACAAAACAAGCTCTAAAAGGAATTATTTCAAAAGATTATGATTTAAATTCATCCGCTGGCATTTTTAAAGAACAATTAACTTATAAATATAAAAGAGGAATTTTAAAAGACACCACTCTGCATGGTCATATGATTCATACTCTTGGTGAAACTTTCAACGATAACGACAAAGATTTTAATTATGACACATCTTTAATCAATGTTGGTTTATCTGGAAAATTTAAAAGCAACAAAGAAAAATATACTTTGCTTTTTGACTTAACTCCAGACATATTTGAAGACTTCTCTCATAGGTTTGTTTTAGATGCTCACATTGAAACAACAAGAATAAAAAATC
Organism: Candidatus Gastranaerophilales bacterium; assembly: GCA_045606885.1. GTDB lineage: Bacteria > Cyanobacteriota > Vampirovibrionia > Gastranaerophilales > Gastranaerophilaceae > RUG14156. Next base: position 3,280 of record JAZUSV010000102.1, read on the forward strand.
ATACGATTTTATTTGGTTCTTCTCGCCCTCAGCTTGGTTATGAAGGCGGAAACAGTGCAAAAACAATCCCATTTTTAACACGCTCACAAGCAGCAAGAAACTTCTCAAACGCAAGAAAAACAGGTATCAAAATTGATGGGCGCTACAAATGGGTTGATTATGAAGTTGGTGGTTTTAGCTCGGATATTCAATATCATGAATTTTTCCCAGGAGTTGAAGGAAACGTTTGGGTAGATTTTAAACCATTAGCTAATTTAAACGAAAAAAAAGCTGGTAAGTTATATCTTGGTGGTGGCGTTTCCACAGGTGAGCGAAATTCAAAAGATTTCACAGTAGCTTCGAGCGCTCTTCGCTATGATAGAGAAAAATTTTGGGCAAGAGCAGAATATCAACACGCAGATGGCTCTAACGGCGGAAGTGGGATAACCGAAAGAAAAGGTTATGGCTACAACGTAACTCTTGCTTATCGCCTAACCAAAAAATTAGAATTTTTGCTCAGATTTGACGATTTTGATAAAGATAAATCAATCAAAAACAACAATACAAGAGAATATACAGCAGGCTTGAATTGGTATATTTTAGGACAAGGTGCTAGAATTATGTTAAACTATGTTTTCTGCGAAAACGAAGCAAAAAAAGATTCGCATCGAATTATTTTAGGAACTCAAATAATTTTATAATCTACACGCTAACAATACCTTCTTTTATAGCTTTTACGGCTGCCTGAACTCTATCATCCACACATAATTTTTGCAAAATTGAGCAAACATG
>JAZUSV010000103.1:0-4034 GCA_045606885.1 Candidatus Gastranaerophilales bacterium
GAGATGAGCCTCAAGGCGAATATTTTATAAATACATATCTTGATAAACATTCTCAAATTGGCAAAAATTCACTTTATTTTATTCCAAAACTTAACCCATCAGGAGTTAGAAAAAACTCAAATGGTGTCGATTTAAATCGCAATTTCCCAACAAAAAATTGGGAATTAGGCGAAAAAACAAGCGATTATTTTGGCGGAAATTCAAGTGCCAGCGAAAAAGAAACACGATTTTTGACCAAATTAATAGACGACAACAAATTTGACGCCATAATCACAATCCATGCGCCATATAAAACCGTTAATTACGACGGACCAGCACAAGATTTGGCTGAAAAAATTTCAGAAATCATCGGCTATCCAACATCGTCCGATATCGGATATGCAACCCCTGGAAGTTTTGGTACATATTGCGGAAAAGAACGTTTAATTCCTACAATTACAATTGAAATAGATGAAGAAGAAAATATGGAACTTTTAAATAAAAAATTCCATACTCTCTTTGATTATTTAAAAAATAGTTATTAATTTGCTAGTTCAATTCTTTTCTTTTCACGAATTAATTTATCGTAAACCCACTCAGGAACAAAGTTTTTACCCATCAAAATTGTGCCATGGTTTAAAGAAGGCGCATGAAAATCAGAACCACCTGTGACAATTAATCCATATTGTTCTGCTAAAGTTGAAAAATGCTCAACTGCAGCAGGAGAATGTTTTCTATGATACGCTTCAATCCCCCTAAGCCCATAATTAACTAGCTCGCAAGTTAAATTATCTGCAATATCAACATCAATTGGATGAGCAAAAACAGGAATACCGCCCGCTTCAGAGATAATTTCTACTGCATCATGAGGGGAAACCGTTTTTCTTTCAACATATACATCTGAATTGTTGTTAATAAATTTTGCATAGGCTTCCATGATATTTGCACTTCCACCGCAAGATGTTATTGCTCTTGCAATATGTGGACGACCAATCGAACCAAGAGGAGCAACTAGTTTTTGTATATCTTCAAATTTAATTCTTATTCCCTCTTTTTTAGACAACAGCTCAATGATTTGATGAGTTTGTTCTATTCTGGCTTTTTGTTGAAAATTAATCAAATCAATAAATTGCTGATTATTTTTATCCATAAAATAACCAAGAATGTGCACCTCGTATCCTTTATAAATAGTGTTTATTTCAACACCAGGGATGATTTCTAAGTTATAGTTTTTTTCTTTTACATAATCGGTTGCAATTTTATGAGACAAAACATTATCATGATCTGTTAGCGCAATACAATCAAGACCACACTCAAGCGCTGTGTCGACAATTGCTTGCGGACTTAACATTCCATCAGAATAAGTTGTATGGATATGTAAATCAATCTTCACTTTCACTTTCCTCATTTTTACTATATTCAAAACTTATTCTATTAATACTTTTAGCACAATTGTTGAAAAATTCAATTTCAACGGCGTTAAGTATATAAGGAGACGATGTCTCAACTTCAAATCTTTCAGGAATAGAAGTGATTAAACGTTTTACAGATGTATCATATTCCATGCCAATTACACCATTTACGCTACCGCAATAACCAGCATCGGTTTGATAAGCACATTTATCATCAATGATTTTACAATCAGCAGTAGGTACGTGAGTATGTGTTCCAACAACAGCACTCACTCCTAATTGAGATGCAAATTTAGCAAAACATATTTTTTCAGCAGTAGCTTCAGCGTGAAAGTCTACAAAAATAATTTTATTTTCAAAAATATTTTTTTCTTTTAATTCAGCAACAATATTCTCGAGCGCCACAAAAGGACAATCAATAGGTGGCATAAAAGTTTTACCCAAAAGATTAATTACCACTATTTTGTCGTTAAAAAGTTTATATCCAACTCCTTTTGCGCTTTTGTGATAATTATAAGGACGAATTAAAGCAGGACTTTCGTCAATAAAAGATACAACGTCTTTCTTGTCCCAAATATGATTTCCTGAAGTCATTGCGTTAATTTTATATTCCAAAAGTTCATCATGATTTTTTTTGGTTAAACCAAAACCATGGCTCGCATTTTCAACATTTGCAATAATGAAATCATAATCATCAGCGTGATTTTGCTCAACAAGAAATTGTCTGACAACTTCACGTCCAGAACGTCCAACGATATCACCTATAAATAATATTTTAAAATTCTCTGACATTTACCAAATTGCTATTTTGCAATTTCGGTAACTCTCGCTTCTCTTACAACAGTTACTCGAATTTGACCAGGGTACTCTAGTTCGTCTTCGATTCGTTTTGCAATGTCACGTGCTAATTTTGCACTTGCAACATCATCAAAAACTGAAGGTTGAACAATAACCCTAACCTCTCGACCTGCTGACACTGCAAATGTCTGCTTAATGCCTTCGTAGCTGTTCGCAATTTCTTCCAGCTTTTTAAGGCGTTTAATATAGATTTCAAGCGTATCACGACGAGCACCAGGGCGACCTGCAGAAATTGTATCTGCAATTTTAACCAATGCATCAGTTAAAGTATTAACCGCTACATCATCATGGTGCGCTTCGATTGCATGAACAATAACGTCTTTTTCGCCATATCTGCGAGCCAAATCAGCACCAAGTTGAACGTGAGTTCCTTCTTGTTCTTGGTCAACTGCTTTTCCTATGTCGTGCAATAGACCTGCACGTTTTGCAAGTTTAACATCTGAACCAAGTTCAGCTGCAAGCATACCAGCAATTTGACCAACTTCGATTGAGTGCTTTAATACGTTTTGTCCGTAGCTTGTTCTATAATATAAGCGTCCAAGTGTTTTTGAAAGCTCTTTGTTAAGGTTCATAATTCCAAGGTCAACGGCTGCACGTTCACCTTCTTGTTTAATTTTATTTTCAATTTCTTTTAAAGATTTTTCATAAACTTCTTCAATTCTAACAGGGTGAATTCTGCCATCTTGAATTAGTTTTTCAATTGTCAATTTTGCAACTTCCCTTCTAACAGGGTCAAAAGAAGATAATACAACTGCTTCAGGAGTATCGTCAATAATTAAATCAACGCCTGGTAAAGTTTCAAGTGTACGAATATTTCTACCTTCACGTCCGATAATTCTACCTTTCATTTCATCAGATGGTAAAGATACAACAGAAACACTTGTTTCAATTACTTGTTCAATAGCACATTTTTGCATTGTTTGACAAAGTATTTCACGAGCTTGTTCTTCGGCAGTTTCTTTAATTTTTAATTCATTTTCACGAATTAATTGAATTTGTTCTGCGGCTAATTCATCTTTTAATTGGTTTAACAAGGTTGCCTTAGCTTCATCACGAGACATTTGAGCAACACGCTCAAGCTCTGTGATTTGTTTTGCAATTGTTTCAGCCAAGTAATCTTCTTTTTGTTCAACTTCAAAATATTTTTTATCAAGAGCCGCTTGTCTATCAGCAACTTCTTGCTTTTTAGATTCAAACTCATCTTCTTGCTTACTTAGCTCAATTCGAGCTTTATCAAGTTCACCTTTTTGTGTGCGTACAAGCTCGTCTAACTCCATTCTTTCTTGATGAAGTTGCTCACGAGCAGAAATCAATGCTTCTTTTTTAAGAAACTCTTCTTTTTCTTTAAAATCATTGATATATTTTTGTTCATTTTGTTCTAAAACTTCTACTTTAGCTTTTTGTCTAACAAACAAAATTGTTGTTAGCGCACAAGCTACAACTAAAATACCCAGAAGTATGTAAATTAAAGTATTAATTGTCCTAATCCTCGTATAATCTGTGTTATTACCGATAGACCAATAGCATTTATATTAAAAATTTATATATGAAAATTGGTATAAATCATCTTTATAATTCAATTCTATCATAAGATTTCAATTTTGAATACTAATTAACAATTATTAAAATTTCCCTTTATATGTTTGATTTCATTTTATATCTTGTTATAGGATTTTGCAAGGCAAAATCACCTGCCTGTTTTCATCTTACCGGCTAATTCCCTATAATAAGCAAGATACCTGTATGCGGTCCTTCGGCTGATCGAGCCTTCATCCACAATCTCCA
>JAZUSV010000104.1:0-5990 GCA_045606885.1 Candidatus Gastranaerophilales bacterium
GTTTTTAAAACCCTTTTTTAATGCTTTTATATTGACGATTTGGCTAATATATTTTTTCTCAATAAATAATATAAATTTTAATACGGTTTATAAAATTTATTGAAAGAGTTGAAATTGAAAAAAATAGTTAGCCTTATTTTATTATTAAACATTTTTATTTCTAATGTTTCTTTTGCAAATGTTGCTTATAGCGATAGACACTACCCTTCGATTTATCAGTATTTTATTAAAGATGATAAATATGAAAATTTAAATCGAAAAATTTTTGAACATAATTTAAAATTAAACAGGTTGATTGTTCAAAAAATTCACGTTCTTTGGGCTTCCATTATTCCAAAGTTTTTAATTGATAGCTTAAATGTGGCATATTCAAATATTGAATACCCTAAAAGAGTTATGAGTACTTTATTGCAAAGAGATTTTGAAGGGCTTAAACATGAAACTAAGCGTTTTGTATTGAACTCTACGCTTGGATTAGCAGGGTTAATTGATATTGCAGATAAGGTTTTTAAGCTAAAACTTTATGATGAGGATATGGAACAAGCATTGGCAAAATGTAAAATGAAATGCGGAACTTATCTTGTTGTTCCTTTTTTATCTTCAACAAATTTTAGAGATCTTTTAGGTAGATTGTTAGATTTTGCTTTGACTCCAAGCACTTATATAGCAAGCCCAATAGCTGCAGCTATAAAGTTTGGTTTGCTAATTAATCGCACTACAAATATTCAGCCAATTATTAAAATGGTTGAGTCGAATTACGCAGATCCTTATGATATTGCAAGGAAGTTTTTTGGTGTTGATAAATATATAAAACTTTCAAATTATGATAGAAAAAATGTTATAGAAAAAATTAAAGATGATTATGATAACGAAATTGAATTGGTGGATAACAAAAAAGAAGAAAATCTACAAGTTAAAGGCAAAATTCAAAATAGTGAAAATTTAATTTTAAATGATTTTAAAGATAAAGATTTAAGTGCAGACATCATTTTAACTGATTATAATCCTCAATATCCAATTTTGGATTCAATGAGAACTGCGCTTTTGATGTTAAAAGATAGCGGTAATAAATTTTGGAGTGAAATTTCTTTGTGGAATAGGAATTTTTCCAAAAAAATGAAAATAGGAAAAATTGAAATTGCAAAAGATAGGCCAAAATACAATTTTAAATATATTTTGCAAAAGGACAAAAAATCTCCACTTGCAATAATTTTTCCATCAATTGGCGAGGGAATTAACAACACTCATAGTACAATTATTGGAAAAATTTTTTATGATGAAGGTTATAGTGTGATAATTATCGGTAGCCATTTTCAGTGGGAATTTTTAAAAAGCTTACAAAAGAATTATAAAATTGGAAATATTAGGCAAGATATCAAAGAGGTTAATAAACTAATTAACAATATAATTAGCTATTTATCTAAAAAATATGATAGGGTATTTTTGGATAGAACTGTTTTTGGTACATCCTTGGGCGCATATAGTGTTTTATTTTTAGCTAATGAACAATATGAAACAGGGGCTAATAATATAGATAAATTTATTGCAGTGTGTCCACCAAGCGATATTTTTTATGCTATGTCAAAAATTGATAAAGTAATGGAATGTTGGAAGAGTTATCCAGAAGAATTTAGTGAAAAAATTGCGATAACTACTGCTAAAGTTTTTCATGCTTTTAATAATCGGAAAGAATTAAAGAAAAACATGAATAGTTTGCCTTTTTCAAACTTTGAAGCAAAAATCATTAGCGGATTTATTTTTCATCAAAAATTGTCAGATTTGATTTATACAATTGAAACAGACAATGGAAACCAAGATAAAAAAGATATTTACGACAAAATTTTTAATACGAACTATGAAGGCTATATAAGAAAATATCTTCTTTCTTCTGGCGAAATAAGCGAAGATGAATTGATATTAACAAGTAATTTGAAATCAATTTCTAATTATTTAATTAATAAAGATAATTATAAAATTTATCATAGTTTAGATGACTATTTAACAAACAAAAGCCAATTAAAAGAATTAAAAGGCTTTTGTGATGATAAATTAGTTTTGTTTAATAATGGTTCGCATTTGGGTTTTGTCTATCGAGACGAGTTTTTAAATGCTTTTAAAAATGAGATTTCTTTAGCAAATATAGCCCTTAATCGCTGATTTAGCAGCAGTGTATGGACTTGATAGATAGATAAAACCTTCAGTGTTACCCATTCTTCCTTGGAAGTTTCTATTTTGCGTTGCAAGACAAACTTCTTTGTCGCCTAAAATTCCGCCGTGTACTCCAACGCAAGGACCACATCCTGCTGGAATTAAGTTTGCATTTGCTTCAAGGAAAATTTCAAGTAAACCTTCTTTTGCTGCCTGAACATAGATATCTTTTGAAGCAGGTGCAATAATCATTCTTACATGTGGTGCTACTTTGTTACCTTTTAAAACATCAGCAACTACTCTTAAATCCTCAATTCTTCCGTTTGTGCAGGTACCAACAAAAACTTGATTAACTTTGATATCGTTTAGTTCGTCTGCTGTTTTAACGTTGTCAACGGTGTGAGGGCAAGAAACCATTGGTTTGATTGTCGAAGCGTCGATTTTGATTATTCTTTCGTAAGTTGCATCACTATCCATTTTGATTTCTTTGAATTTATCTGCACGTCCACGGCTTTTTAAAAATTCACGAGTTTTTTCATCGGTTTCAAATAAGCCTGCTTTAGCTCCTGCTTCTACTGCCATATTTGCCAAAGTGAAACGTTCTGACATAGACATATTTTCAATTGTTTCGCCACAAAATTCTAATACTTTATATGTTGCACCGTCTGCTCCAATTAAGCCAATTAAATACAACATCAAATCTTTAGATACTACGTTTGGTGCAAATTTGCCTGTAACTTCAATTTTGAATGATGGTGGAACCTTGAACCAAGTTTTTCCAAATGCCATAGACACTGCAATATCTGTTGAACCCATGCCTGTTGCAAAAGCGCCTAGTGCACCTGATGTGCAGGTGTGGGAATCTGCACCAACAAGAATTTCTCCAGGGTTAACATATTCTTCTATTAATCTTTGATGACAAACACCGCAACCAATATCAGACAAAACTGCGCCATATTCTTGGGCAAATTCACGGATTATATTGTGTGCGTTAGAGAGCTCTTTTCTTGGAGATGGTGCAGCATGGTCAATAAAAAGAATGGTTCTTTTTGGATTGTACAAAGGTTTTCCTAGTTTTTTAAATTCTTTTATAGCTAAAGGACCTGTTCCGTCTTGAGTTGCGCAAACATCAATATTTGCTACAACTAATTCTCCAACTTGGACTTCATGGTCAGCGTGTGCTGATAATATTTTTTGAGCTAATGTTAATCCCATTTTGTGCTAACTCCTGTGTTCATCTGTTGAATAAATTATAAAACAAAAACATCAAAAATATATTTCGTTTAATTATATGATAACAAATAACTTGTTTTTTACGATAATAAAACAATAAATTAGGAGTTTTATATAGAATGGATATAGCAGCATTTATAGGGACCTTTATAGGTATCGCATTTATTTTGGTCGGACAAGCAATGGAAGGCGGTAATGTTGGACAATTGTTACAAATTACTGCAGCGTTTATCGTTGTGGGTGGTACAGCCGGTGCGGTATTTTTAAGTTTCCCTATTGAAGACTTTAAAACTGCAGCTCATTGTATTGGCGTTGTATACTTTGGTCAACCACCCAAACTTGAAGCGCTAATTGAAGAAATTATCGGGTATGCTCAAAAAGCAAGAAAAGAAGGTGTTATTGTATTAGAAAAAGAGGCAAAAAATGCATCGCATCCTTTATTAACTCTTGGTCTTGAAGCAGTTGCCGATGGTGCTGATCCAACATTGGTTAAAGATATGATGGAAACCCAATTATCGCAGTTGCAAGAAAAAATTGCTGCCGGTGCAAAAGTTCTTGAATCTGCTGGTGGTTATTCTCCAACATTGGGTATCATCGGTGCGGTACTTGGTCTTATTCAGGTTATGCAGAACTTGTCTGATCCATCAAAACTTGGTGCTGGTATTGCGGTTGCATTCGTTGCTACGATTTATGGTCTTGTTGTTGCAAACTTGGTTACAATTCCTTATTCAACAAGGGCAAAAAGAAAATATGCGCATATATTTACTTCAATGGAATTAATGATTGAAGGTATTCTTTCTATTCAAGCCGGCGAATCTCCTGCTTTGATTGAAAGAAAACTTGAATGTTATATTGTAGATAAAAAACCAAAAGAGGCTAAAGCTTAATGGCAAAGAAAAAACACGCTGAAGAACATGAAAATCTGGAGCGTTGGCTGGTATCTTATGCCGACTTTATGACTTTGCTTTTTGCGACGTTTGTTGTTTTGTATGCATTAGCACAAACTGATGTAAATGCTTTTAAAAATATTGAAGAAGCTTTAAGAAGAGCGTTTAGTCAAAATATTTTCGACAATCAAGCAGCTGTTATGGATGGTCAAGACTCTATATTGGATGGTCAAGCAGGGGCAACAAACCCTTTAATGCTTGAATATATGAGCCAAAAATATGAACAAACTTCTTACGAAGAAATTAAAGATGAGGTAGATAAATTAAAGCAAGACGGTTTAACTGCCGAGATGGATGAGCGTGGTCTTGTTATAAGAATGAACGAACATGCTATTCAATATGCGCCTGGAACAGCTTCTTTAACTGAAAAATCTTATGAAATTTTGGATTTAATTGCAAATATTATTAAAAAAAGGTTTGCAATTCACTATATTGATGTTGAAGGTCATAGTGATTCTGATGCGATTAGCAACAATAAGTTCCCTTCAAATTGGGAATTGTCATCAGCTCGTGCTGCAAGTGTTATTAGATATTTAATTAAACAACATGATTTCAATCCAAAAATTTTCTCTGCGGTTGGTTTAGCTCATACTATACCAATTGCAAAAAATGACACACCTCAAAATAAAGCAAAAAATAGACGTGTTGAAATTGTTATTTTGAAAAATAAACATAAGAGTCTTTCTAAGAAAAATCTTCAAGAAATTTTAAAAGAAGCTAAACTTCAACAAAAGAAAAATGCGATTTCAAAACCTCCCTCACAAGCAGTTGAAGGGCTTATCGGAGATGATAGAGAATTATTGAAAAACGTTATCGATATTTCAGAACAATACAAAAATGAGAATAAGAGAATTAATTCTCTTGAAGATGAAAATTACATACATGACGGCTTTAAGCCAGACTTTTTGGAGCAATAGCTGATGGATCGTGAACATTTTGCAATATTCGGTGGCGGCGGAATAAGAGGTCTTGCATATTGCGGAGCATACAAGGCTTTGTTAGAGCATAATATTAAATTAACAGGCTGTGCAGGCAGCTCTATTGGTGCTGTTTTTGCGACATTATTATCTATTGGCTACACTTATCAAGAAATTTATGAAATACTGTCTGATGTTAGTTTTGAAATGTTTATTGATATAAATGTAGATTTCAAAAAAGAATTAGCAATTTCTAAAGGCAACATTTTTCTTGATTGGATGAGAGAAAAAATCGAAAAGAAATTTTACGGTGAAAGCTATAAAAAAGGTGAAATGCCGCCTGTTAAATTTGGTGATATTAAAAAGAAATTTATTATTTATTCTGTAGATTTAACTAATTTAAAATTCAAAGAGTTTTCAAATATTAAAACTCCAGATTTTGAAATTGCTCGTGCTGTTAGGGCAAGCGTTTCAATGCCTGGTTTGTTTACGCCTTTAGAGGTTGATAACAACATGATTGTTGATGGCGATTTATTAAAATCAACTCCTCTTTGGAGAGTAACTGATTCGATTAAAAATTGTTCTGAAAGAATAATTGAATTTAGATTAGAAGATAACGAAACACCTAAAAAGATTGGCAATTCTATTGAATATTTAAATCGTGTGTATAATGCAATTTGCGGTTTTGCAACAGATTACATTATGGATTTATACAATGAAAAAGACAAGTTTGACTATATCAAAA
>JAZUSV010000105.1:0-2633 GCA_045606885.1 Candidatus Gastranaerophilales bacterium
AAATACAATGAGGATTATTATAAAAGTTAATACATAAATAAAACTTCCTAAAAAAGCAGTAAAAAATCCCAAACAAAAACAAAATTGAGAAATTTTTTCTGAAATTTGGATAAAACAAAGTGATAATGCAACAAATAGTAATGGCAGTATAATGCAAAAAGTATTAATTAAAGCAGCATATTTAAAAATTGCATCAATTTTGTTCATAAATTTATTTTATCAAAAATTACACAATAAAAAAGAGAGCTGAAATGCTCTCTTTATCTATATCTACCCTGGATGCGATTGTCTTGGATTTTGACAACTCGAAAACTTAGAACTTCACTTTAAGGCTTCGCCTTGTCGCTTCGTAAGTTTTCTCAAACATACGGGCTCACAACGAGCTAAAGCTCTGTTCCGCCCTAGTCAAAATCCGCTCGAACGCTGCGTTCTCATCGCATTATAGCAATTAAAAAAGAGACTAGGAAAAATCCTGTCTCTTTTTTATCTACCCTGGATGCGATTCGAACGCATGACCTACTGCTTAGAAGGCAGTTGCTCTATCCAGCTGAGCTACCAGGGCGCAACATGTAAATTAATAATACCAAATCAAACCAACCATGCAAGCATTTTTTTAAAACAAAGGAATATCAACAACAAATTTTGTCTTAAAACCTTCATCCAAAGAGTCTTTCAAGCTCTCAAAATCAATTTTTCCATTGTGTTTTTCAATAATTTTTGTACAAATTGCAAGCCCCAAACCTGTTCCTTGTCCTTTTTTCTTCGTTGTATAACCTGCTTGGAAAATCTTCTCTTTATTATTTGCGTCAATACCTTTACCATTATCCAAAATACTTACTCTAAGCCAATCTTCAAAGATTTCTGTTTTTAATTTAATTTTACCAACATAAGAAGTATTATTAGCCTTAATGTCTTCAATCGAATGAACAGCATTCATCAATATATTTAAAAATACCTGATTTAACATATTAGGATAACAGCTTACCAAAGGCAGTGAACCATATTCTTTTTCAATTTCAAAACCTTTTTTAATTTTATGATGTATCAAATCAAGCGTTAAATCTAATTCTTGATTGATATTTGCCTCTTGTTGAGTAGTTTCATCTAATCTTACAAAACGTTTTAGCGATTGAACAATTGTTGTAATACGCTTAATCGCCTCTCTATCAACAGAATTAATCTCTTTCAACATATCTAACGTGCTAATATCAAAATGATTAAACACTTTGTCCATCATTTCATTATTTGCGTTAATCGCCCCTAAAGGAGTATTAATTTCGTGAGCAACGGAAGCCACCAATTGACCTAAAGACGCCATTTTTTCAGAATTTATCAACTGCAATTGTGTTTCTTTTAATTCTTTAATAGCGTTTTCTAGTTCCTCTTTTTTCTGCGAAATTTGGTGAAATAAATTTGCCTGACTCAACGAAGAAGAAACAACCATTGAAATACCAACCAAAAGCTCTCTCTCAATTTCACTTACTTCTTTTCTTGGAGTAAAAATTACCGCAATTCCGTATAATTGCTCATTTTTAATAATCGGCATAATAATTCTTGTTGTAGAATTTAAAAGCGGAATTGAAGCCCCCTCGTGTTCTTTTATGCAAGCTTGAATTGAATTTATACCATTGTGTAAATCATCAACAAGTGCTTTAGAATATACAACCTCTTCGCCAATTTGTGGCGCATAAACTTCAGGATATGTGTACCTAATTACAAAATCATTTTTCTTTAATTCAGCAAAATAACTCTTGCTCGCACCAAAAACAATGCTTAATTCTTTCAAAGATTTTTCAATTAGAGTTTTAACATCTAATTCGTTTTTAATACTTATTGAAATACGGTTTAAAAGCGCCATTTTAACAGCTTGGTTTTGAGCTTTAGAATTTGTTGTCGCAAATTCAACGTTTTGTATTCTTAACCTTTCATTTTCTTCTCTTAAGCGCTCGCCCATTAAATCATTGGTGATATCATAAAAATAAACAACTCTATAACGCTTTTTAACGCTAAAAGACTTAATCATAAAATGATAAAACTTGTCTTCTGCCATTTGATATGTCGCATAAGTTGTAAAATTAACTTCTTTATCAATTGCACTAATAATTGGGTTGTATGTTCTTAAATCTTCAGATTTTAAAAAACACATCTGATAAGAAAATTTATAACTCAACTTAGCCAAACACTCAAAACCTTGAGCCTCGCTAAAATCGCCAAAAATTTTCTTGAAAGATAAATTATGATAAAGAATATTCTGCTTTTTATCATAAATAATGATTGGTTCTTCCAAATTATGATAAAAATTTATAAGAGCATTACTCATAATTTAATTATAGCGAATCAGTGTCTTTTTTTGTATAAAATCCAAAAGGAAGAGCATTAAAAGACGCAAGTTCATTTTTTAATATAAATACTTGTTTATTAAGCGAATTAACTTGTTGTCTTAGATTTTCGTTTTCTGTTTTTGCACGAATTAATTCAACAATGATTTCATCAAAACCATCCATTTTTTCGCTTAAAAGTTCGCTCATTTTAGAAATCAAATTATTTTCTAAATTTTCGAGTTTATGAGCTAATTGCGTTGCAGGATGTGCTTTAGCTAATGTTGTAATTGAATCGGTTTTTGTTCTTACTTT
>JAZUSV010000106.1:0-5191 GCA_045606885.1 Candidatus Gastranaerophilales bacterium
ATTTTCTTTAAGGGCGTCAACAACTGAAACTGCAGGATATATATGTCCGCCTGTGCCACCACCTGTTATAAAATATACTGTTTCTTTGTTTTTATTGAACATAGTGAACTATCCTTTGAACTCTTTTTTTAGATATGTTGATTAAAACACCAATCATACAAAGTGAAACAAATAAACTTGAACCGCCATAGCTAATGAAAGGCAAAGGAATACCTGTTGCAGGAAGAAATGAACTTGCAACTGACATGTTTGTAAAAGCTTGGAAACAAATTGAGAAGGTAATTCCAACAGCAAGAATTTTGCCAAACATATCTGGACATTTCTTGGCGATTATAAAGCCTCTATGTAAAAATACGCCAAATAGGCAAATTAAGAAAAAGCATCCAATAAAGCCAAATTCTTCTCCTATAATTGCAAAAATAAAGTCCGTGTGTCCTTCAGGGAGCCAAGAAAGTTTTTGTTTTGAATTGCCAAAACCTACCCCAAAAAGACCGCCAGATGAAAAAGCTACCATTGATTGAATAATGTTATATCCTGCGCCAAGTGCGTCAGTAAAGGGATTCCACCAAACTTTGATACGTTGTAATTGATATCCTCTTATTGTTGTCGCAACTAGTAGTGCGCCCGCAATAAATGCTCCAGAGATAATTTTTCCTGAGCCCCCTGCAACATAATACATTACAAGAGAAGTGGTTAATAATAAAATTATCATTGAAAGGTTGGGTTGCATATATATTAATAGCAACATTGCGCCAAAAATTGCGTAAAACGGATATTTTTGAGGGTCTATAATTTTGCAGTTTTTTGAAAATAATGTTGCAAAATAAAGGATTAAGGCTGGTTTTGCCATTTCAGAAGGTTGAAATTGTAGTGGACCTAAAACAAGCCATCTTTTTGCTTCGTTAACAGTAACACCTAATGGTGAAAATTTAACTAAAGCAAGGCAAATTAAAACAGATAGAGCGGTTACTCCTGCAAATGGTTTTAATTTTTTATAATCAAATTTAGAAAAAAATGTTGCACCAAAAATACCCGCAATAAGCCATATTAATTGTTTAAAAGTAAAACTAAACGGATTTTCACCATAATTTATTGCTTTTGGAGCAGACGCAGAAAACACCGCCATAATGCCAAAAACTATGATAAAAATAGTCACGACAATTAAAATATTATCCGCAGGAGTTTGCGAATAGGTTGTATTAGTATGGGTGTGTTGTTTATTTCTTTGATAATACATAATTTCTAAACGCATCTCCTCTTTTTTCGTAGCTTTCAAACATGTCAAAACTAGCGCAGGCAGGGGATAGTAACACTACATCAGGTTTATCTAGCGAAGCTATGTCAATTGCTTCTTCAAGAGTTTTTGAATTTACAATGTTTATATATCCATTTTGAGATAATTCAGTTTTAAAGCGTTCAGTTGCTTCGCCGATTAGAATTACTTTGGATATTTTTTCTTTTATGGCTTTTATAAAATCTTTTAGTGTTGTTTTTTTGTCTCTTCCGCCTGCAATTAAAACAACTTTTTTGTCTACAAAAGAGTTAATCGCAACTATGCTTGCTTCAGGATTGGTTGCTTTAGAATCGTTGTAGTAATCTGTTTCATCAATTGTTCTGATGAATTCTAGGCGGTGTTCTATCGCTTTGAATGTTTTAAGAGCTTCTTTGATTGTTTGTTTATCAATTCCTGTGATTATTGAAGCAAGAATTGCACACATTGCATTTTGAACATTGTGAGGTCCTACAATTTGAAGTTCGTTAATATCAATTATTTCTTCGTTTTTGTATATGATTTTATCGTTTTCAAGATAAATGCAGTTTTCTAGGTTTTGTTTTTTTAGCGAGAAATAATAAACCTGGGCTTTGATTTCATTGCCTAGATTTTTAACCATTTCGTCATCGTAATTTAAAATCGCATGGCAATTTTTGTCCATGCTTCTAAATGGTTTTGCTTTTGCTTCAAAATAATTTTCAATAGTCTTGTGCCATAAAATATGGTCGGGGGTTAAATTTGAAAAAATTGCAATATATGGAGCCGTTGTTGGCGAATAGTTTAATTGATATGAGCTTGCTTCAACAACATAATAGTCAACATTTTTATCTTTGTATTCCATTGGGCTTATGCCAATATTTCCACAGTATGGAGCTTTAAATTTTTTAGATAAAATGTGTGATGTTAACGCTGTTGTGGTAGTTTTTCCGTTTGTTCCTGTAATTAGAACAAGTTTATTGTTTTCGTTTTTTGCTATAAATTCAATATCTGAAAAATAAGGTATATTTTTTTCTTCTAATTTAGCTAAAATTGGTGCATCCGTTGGAATTGAAGGGCTTAAGATACAAAAATCTGAGTTGTTTATAAACTCTTCGCTATGCCCATTGAATTCAATTTTAATCCCTAGCGCTTGAAGTTCTTTTAATTTTGTTTGGTTTTTTTCTTGCATTTCGCTAAATTCGCTAATAAAGACATTTGCACCAGCTGAGGCGAAATATTTTGCACTTGCAATTCCTGTGGTTGAAAAACCTAAAATTAATATTTTTTTATTTTTTAGAGAATTATTCATTTTTATACCTTATGTAGATAGTAGATTATGGTTGCTATTGTTGAACTTATTAGAGTTATTAGAGAAAATACGATAACGATTTTATTTTCTGACCAATTTGAAAGCTCAAAATGATGATGTATTGGACTCATTTTAAAGACACGTTTTCCTGTTAGTTTAAAGCTTGTAACTTGAATCATTACAGAAAGTGTTTCGCAAATGAATACAATTGCAATAGGAATTAACCATAGTTCAAATTTGCCCATAATGGCTATTGTTGCCAATAGTCCGCCTAAAGCAAGAGAGCCTGTATCTCCCATAAAAATTTTGGCCGGTTTTTTGTTGAAATATAAAAATCCTAAGCAAGAAGCACTTGCAGCAATTGAAATAATTGCTAAATCAATATTGTTATTTAAAAAGCAAATGATAGCACAAGCTAAAAATGCAATTACGCTTGAGCTTGCAGCAAGCCCATCAAGTCCATCTGTTAAATTTACGGCATTTGACGCTCCAACAATCATAAATGCCACAAAAATTGGATAAAACCAACCTAAATCAATGCTGAAATTTAAAAATGAAACTGTTGTTTGGTTG
Source organism: Candidatus Gastranaerophilales bacterium (assembly GCA_045606885.1). Lineage (GTDB taxonomy): Bacteria > Cyanobacteriota > Vampirovibrionia > Gastranaerophilales > Gastranaerophilaceae > RUG14156. The sequence continues at coordinate 3,135 of JAZUSV010000106.1, forward strand.
GAAAAAATAATGTAAAAGGCGGGTAGCATCGCAACTGCAATTTGCAACATCAATTTTGCATGGGCTGAGAGGCCAAGGTTTTGATGAGCTTTTATTTTTTTGATATCGTCTTCAAAACCTGTGAATGTATAAAAAATCAAAGTCATAAGAACAATGACTGCGCCCGTTGTTGCTTTTTGAGCCATAAACAAGGCTACGATAGATGCAAGAATTATTGCAGAAACTATAAATACACCACCTGTTGTCGGTGTTTTTTCTTTATATGCGTGCATTTGGGCAACTTCTTCTCTTAAGTATTGAGAATATGCCTTTTTTTTCATAAAGTCTATATAAGGTATTCCGAATAATAAACACAGAACTAATGCAATAAGCCCTGCGACACTAATCATTATCATAGTTTTCCACCATTTCAATTATTTGTTCAAATTTCATTGAGCGAGAAGCCTTCAGTAAAAGTGTTGAATTTTTCTCTATATTTTGCGCAATATATTTTGCGCATTGTTCGTTTGTTTCAAATTCAATATTTTCCAATGTTGTATTTCTTGCGATGTGACGAGCTAATGTTCCAACAGTTAAGAGTTTTATTTCTGTGTATTTTGACAAAAATTCACCAATTTGTTTGTGATACATTATTTCATCTTTGCCTAATTCGCCCATATCTCCCAAAACAAGAACCAAAGGTTTAGGATAAATTGCTAAAAATGTTTTAATTACAGCATTCATTGACTCAGGATTAGCATTATAGCTGTCATTGATGAATGTTAATCCTTTAATTTGAGTTTCTTCCCAACGTTTTTCAATTGGTTTGTATGACATTAAGCCTTTTTTGATGTTTTGAGTGGATACATTTTGTGATAATGCTGCTTCAATTACAAGCATTGCATTCACCGCATTGTATTCTCCGGGTTGTGTAATTTCATAGGTTTCGTTTTTGTATTCAAATTTTGTTGAACCGATAGAAATTTGAATATTCTTAGCATTTTGTGCATCGATTAGTGTTTTTTTGCCGTCATAGCATAAATTTTCGTTTAATTTGTCACAATTGACACCTATGAATAAACCATCTTTTTTGAGATTTTTTACAATTTCGCATTTTGCAATTGCAATATTTTTAAGAGTGCCCAATCTTTCAACGTGAGCCGAGCCAATGTTTGAAATAATTGCAATATCAGGGTTTGCATAGTTTGATAAAAGCTCGATTTCACCAAGATTTCTCATACCCATTTCGACTATTAAAACCTCGCAATTTATTGGCATATTGAAAAATGTTTCACATAAACCAATTTCATTGTTGTGGTTTAAGAAGGTTTTGTGCGTGCGATATTGGGTTGAAAAAACGTGATATAGCATTTCTTTTGTGGTTGTTTTGCCACAAGAACCTGTAATTGCAATTACTGTTGGATTAATTTTATTTCTGATATAATTTGCTAATTTGAGATATGCTATAAGAGCGTTTTGGACGTAAATTACAAATTGAGCATTTTTGTTTATTTTAAATTTGTCTTGTGTGAAATATCCACGAGCCCCTAAAGATAATGCTTTGTCTATAAAATTGTGACCGTCAAAGTTTTCTCCTCTTAAGGGAAGATAAACATCTCCGTGTTTTAATTTTCTTGTGTCTGTTGAAATATCAAACAAGATTTCTTCGTTTGCTATTTCGTTTTTGTATAGTAATTCGCAATCAATTGCGCTAATTATTTCTTTTAAATTGAATTGCAAAGTTGTCTCCAAACTAACTATCTTGTATAAAATAATTTTATCTCAAAAAACGCTTACAACAAGTTATTTTATAGATACGTAAAGATTTTTATTTTGAAATTTTTGTTAAATATTATAAAATGAATTTATGTTAAAAATCGCAGTTATACCGATTGATAATCGACCAATTTGTTATGATTTAATTCAAGATGTTTTGGCAATTGATAAAAATATTGAACTGTTTATGCCAAAATTATCTTGCCTTGGAGGTTTGACAACAAAATCAAATATTGATGAATTGTTTGAGTTTGTACAAAATCTTGATGAGGTTGATTATTTTATTATTTCTTTAGACACAA
>JAZUSV010000107.1:0-7250 GCA_045606885.1 Candidatus Gastranaerophilales bacterium
TACCTATTTGCCCTCATACACTCAACACTCGTCCAATTGTTGTTCCAAGTAATGAACAAATCACAATAAAGACTCAAGAACAAAATCAAAAATTAAATATCTCTTTTGATGGACAAGTTGATATTATTTTAAATAATGAAATTAAAATAGAAAAAAATAAAAATATTGCAAAACTTTTAATTTTAAGCCAACAAAAAGATAAATTTTATGATATTTTAAAAGAAAAGCTACATTGGTCACTATCACCGAAAAAATAATATGCTAAAATCACTAACAATTAAAAATTTTATACTTTTAAAAGAAGCAACTCTTAATTTTACTAATGGGTTCAATGTTTTATGTGGTGAAACAGGTGCCGGAAAAAGCATCATAATTAAGGCGCTTGATAGCGTTTTGGGTGCAAAAATTTCAAAAGAAGTTCTTTTAGATAAGGATTTGCCTTGTTATATAGAAGCAACTTTTGAAAACAATGGGATTGAGACTGTAATTTCTCGTGAAATTTCATCTCAATCAAAATTTAGATTAAACGGAATGTTATCTTCAATTGATGAAATTAAAGAACTAAGAGAAAGCTTGGTTGACATTCATTCTCAACATCAAACATATTCATACATCCAACCAAAAAACCACATTCATCTTTTAGATGATTATATTATCAAAAAAAGCCCTGAATTTTCAGAACTTTTAAAAAGTCACAAAGAAACATACGCTGAATTTAAAATCACAGAAAAAAAATTAAACGAATTAAAAGAAAACTTACAAAATAACGAAAAAGAAATAGAATTTTTGCAATTCCAATTAAAAGAGTTGGATGATGCGGCAGTTAAAGAAAATGAGGAAGAGGAATTAAAAGAAGAATTGAACATTTTATCAAATGTTCAAGAATTAAAAGAAGGTTCATATTCCGCTTACTACGCTCTTTATGGCGATAATCAAAGCATTGTTGAAGCGCTAGGTAAAATAAAATATACAATTTCATCTTTAGCTAGTCTTGATAAAAACCTTGAAGAAGCACAAAATTCACTCTATGACGCTTTTGAAAACTTAAAAGACAGCGCAAACTTTTTAAGAGATTATTCTTCTAATTTAGAGTTAAATCCTGCAAGAATTGACGAATTAAACGAAAGAATTTCTTTAATTCAAAAGTTAAAAAGAAAATATGGCACAGATTTAGACGAAGAAAGAAATAACATTGCAACTAAATTAGAACAATTAACCTCTGGCGACAATAACATTGAAAAATTACAAGAAGCTTACGAGTCTTTGCTGTCAAATCTTGAAATTTTAAGCGAAAGCATAAGTGAATATAGAAAAAAATATTCTCTTGAATTGTCAAAATTAATCGAAGAAAAATTGAAAAACTTAGAACTAAAAGAAGCTCGCTTTGAAATTTCTATAAAACCAATTTCAAGAAATGAACTTGGAATAGATAGTATCGAATTTATTATTTCGACAAACAAAAACCAAGATTTAGCACCATTGTCACGTGTTGCTTCTGGCGGTGAAATTTCAAGAGTAATGTTAGCACTTAAAACAATTTTTGCGCTAGTAGACAAAGTGCAAACAGTTGTTTTTGATGAAATCGATACAGGTATTTCAGGAATAACATCAAACTCTGTAGCTAGCGCTATGCTAGAACTAGCAAAAAATTCACAAATTATCTGTATAACTCATCAACCAATAATTTGTGCTAAAGCAGACAATTTTATTTGGATTACAAAAACACACGATGACGACACGAATATAAAAATCGAAATTTTAGACGACAACAAACGCCTTGAAGCACTAGCACAGCTTGCTTCTGGCGAAATAACCCAACAAACAATTGATTTTGCAAAAACATTAGTAAAATAAATCAATTTTATTGTAAAAAAATTGCAAAAATAGTGTTTTGTAGTTATCATTAGTATATATTTAGAGGATATAAGGATTAAAAATGTCATCTTCGCAGAATACAGTGCAAAATGGTATTGATATTTCGGACAATGAAAATATAGTAGAGGCGGTTTCGCAAGACAAAAAAGGGATAGATAACACCAAGCAAAAAGCAATCATTAGAGCGTTTTTGGCTAATATTGGCATTGCTTTAGTTAAATTAATTTGCTTTGCTTTTTCAAAATCTTCCGCAATGTTAGCAGAAGCAATTCACTCAGGTGTTGACTCATTCAACAGCATTTGTTTATGGGTTGGCGTTAAAAGAGGTTCAAAATCTGCTGATAGCGAACATCCTTTTGGATATGGTTTAGAAGCTAATGTTTGGGCAATGTTTGCGTCAATTCTAATGCTAGTTGGTGCAGGGGTTGCAATATATCATGGTGGACACAAATTCTTTGACCCACATGGAATGGAAGAACTTCTTAAAAACTACAACTACATTGCTTTTGCGCTAATTATGAGTATGTGCTTTGAAGCTTGGGCAGTTGCAAGTGCAACAAATGCTGTTTTGGCTGAAGCCCAAGTTATAGTTAAAAATCCATTGGCAAAATTTTTTGTATCACTTAAATACATAAGAAAAATTCAATCCCCAACAACAAAATTTGTTTGGTACGAAGATACAGCAGCGTTTTTAGGCGTATTTATCGCTCTAATTGCTCTTACTTTAGGAAAATTCATTCTTCCGCTGCAATATGCATACATTCCTGATGCTATCGCATCTATTATGATTGGTGCACTTCTATTTTTCTTAGCTATTTATTTATTAAGAAACAATGTAAACTCTTTAACCGTACAATCGGCAGAACCAAGAGTAGAAGAAATAATTAGAAATGTAGCTTCTACAATCCATGGGATAGCTCATGTTGTTGAATTAAAAACAATTGATTTAGGTTCAACCGGTATCGTAATTAATATGACAATTGAGGTTGACCCTGAAACTCAAATGAAAGATGCGGACGACATTGCTCAAATGTTAGAGCGCAAAATTAGAAAATATATCAAAAACGTAAACGACGTTACAATTGAACTTCAAGCACATGACGAAGAAGACAATTGGGAAGAAAAATTTGGAAAATTAATTGCTGAAGGCGAAAAAATTAACGCAATTGACTCGCACGAAGCAAATATGCTCTCTAATTTCTTCTCTTTTGCAAACACTGTTGTTAGAGAAGTAATGATTCCAAGAACAGAAATTGTTTTTGCTGACGCTAACAGCTCAATTTACGAATTAGCAGACATTATCATCAATTCTGGACACACAAGAATACCGCTTTATGAAGATAATGTCGATAATCTTTTAGGTGTAATCAATGCAAAAGACGTTTTAAAAATTATCAAAAACAACAATATTGACGAAAACTTTTCAATAAAATCAATTGTAAGAGACTTATTAATCGTTCCTGAAAATAAATTTATTTCAGATTTATTATCAGACTTAACTTCATCAAAAAATCAAATTGCAGCAGTTATGGACGAGCACGGCGGAGTTGTCGGCATTGTCACTATAGAAGATATCATCGAAGAAATCACAGGCGAAATTTATGATGAATTTGATAAAATTGAAACACCTGAAATACTTGTTATTGATGAAAATACTTTAAGTGTTGCAGCTAAAACTGATATCGAGGATTTTAACGAAAGATTTGACCAAGATATTCCAGATGAGGACTTTCAAACCATCGGCGGATATGTTTTTGGTTTGCTAGGCAGAGAGCCTGAATTAAACGACGTTGTTGAAGATAAAAATATTACCTATACAATTTTAGAACTTGATGGCGTTAAAATTACAAGAGTTAAAATGTATAAAAATACACCATTCCAAGACAAAACCCTTGAAAAAGAAGAAAACAAAGAGGAAATATAATGAAACTTACAGTGCTAGGACCGGGTTGTTGGGGACTTACAATTGCAAAATTATTAAATAATAATTTTGATGAAATATGCGTATGGGGTAGAGAATCAGATATTACTCCTATGCTTAAAAATGAAAAAAGAATTGAAAAACCTCTAGAAATTCAACTTGATAAAAAAGTTGAAATCACTTCTGATTTAGCCTCAGCCGTTAAAGGTGCTGAAATTATTCTTCTTGTTGTTGCAACATCAGGTATTCGCCCTGTTTGTGAACAATTAAAAAAAGTTGGACTAGAAAAAAATCAAATTTTGGTTAATTTATCAAAAGGTATTGAACTTCCTAGTCTCAAAAGAATGTCTGAAGTAGTTTTAGAGGTTTTACCTAATATTAATTTTGCAGTCTTATCAGGTCCAACATTGGCTCGAGAAATAATCGAAGGCAAACCAACACTAGCTACAATTGCTTCAGTTGACATCGAAATAGCTAAAAAAGTACAAGAGGCACTTAATGTTTCATCTTTGTTTAGACTATATTCAAGCGATGATTTAATTGGCGTTGAGCTTGGTGGAAGTTTGAAAAACGTAATTGCAATTGCTTCAGGCTTTGCGTCAGCTATGGGTCTTGGAGATAACTTAAGAGGCTCTTTGTTAACTCGTGGTATGGCAGAAATGGTAAGAGTTGGTTGTGCACTAGGAGCTAAACCTCAAACTTTATACGGTTTATCAGGAATGGGCGATTTAATTGCAACAGCATCAAGCCCATATTCAAGAAACTACACTGTAGGCTCAATGATTGCAAAAGGCAAAAAAATTGACGATATTTTAGCTGAACTTGGCTCAGTTGCAGAAGGCGTAAAAACTTCAAAAGCATTATGCGAATTAGCTAAAAAATTAAATATAGACGTGCCTGTAGCAAATGCTATTTATGAAGCAGTTTATACAGACATTACTCCTAAAGAAATTTTAGACAAATTAATGAATAGAAAATTAAAGGTTGAAGATTAATGAGAAAAATTCTTTTAATACTTGGTTTAATGCTTTCAGTTGCAGTTTTTGCGTATGATTTTAATATTGGTGAAAGGGAATTTTCATATAATCCTGATACCTTGAAATTTTACGAAGGCTCAATAACCTTATCAAAAGAAGAAGTGCAAGACATTTTTCCAAATTATCAAATTATTTTGATTTCAAAATTTGATAAAGATAAAAAATATGTTCTTAAAAATTCTCTTTTTAAATCCAAAAAAATATTACTGTTAAACGATGATACAAGAACTTTTCACAACTTTTTTGTGTATCCGCTAAGTTCCAGAGACGAGTTTCAAAACTTTAAAAATGGCGAAATTAAATCCTTAATGACAATTTATGGCAAGAAAAATACTCGCCTAAAACACTCTGGCGGAGATGAGTTTGAAATCGTTGTAAAATAAGAATATTTCCAATTGTTAAGAAAAATTTGTATTTTTTTCCATGTTTATACTACAATACAATTCGGTAAAGTATAACAAAAGGAAATACAAAAATGTCAATTAACTTGAAAAACAAACAAGAAATTATCAAAAAATTTGGTAAATCTGAAAAAGATTCAGGTAACATCGAAGTACAAATCGCTATGTTATCTCAAAAAATTTCTGAATTAACAGAACACTTAAAATCTAACAAAAAAGATTTTCAAGCAAAACGTGGTTTATTGGTTATGGTTGGTAGAAGAAAAGGTATGTTAACATATTTAAAAAATGCTGACCTTGATAAATACCGTAAATTAATCAAAGAATTAGGCATCAGAGGCTAATTCTAAGAACTATAATTTCAAGTTTAAAAATGCTACAAGAGTTATACCTTGTAGCATTTAATTTTTAAATTTTTAATTAAATTTTCCCTAAAATAGTTAATTTATAATCCAAACTAACTTCTTCAAAACAAATTACAGGAATATCCATAAACAATTGCGATACAAGAATGAAGATAATTTGTCTATATTGCTGTGGAACAACAATTATAGCGTTTTGTTCGATAATATCTTTTCTTGTTTCTTTTAAGATTTTTTTAAACTTAGTAAACTTAGATAAATCTACCTTCACATTATTTTCTTCTTTACTTGTCTGCGCTTCAAGAAGCTCCATTGTGTCGTCATCTATTTCATAAGCTAAAATTTCTTTATCTTTAGACGCTACAGAAGAAGAAATTTGTCTTGATAGCGCAACTCTTAATCTATCCAGCAAATCAGCTTTGTTTGGATCATCTGAAAAATCATTCAATTTTTCAAAAATATAAACAATGTCTTTAATTGAAACTTTTTCACGTATCAATTGAGTTAAAATATATTTTAACTCTGAAATACTGATGTAATCACCCAAAATGCTATCAGTTAAAAGCTCGTTTTTCTCAGTTACAAATTCAACATATCTATTTAAATCTTTATAATCAAAAATTTCATCAACATGAACAATTGAGTAATATTCTAAATAGCTAGCAATATATTCTGTTGCTTCCATGCCTTCAACCCAAAAATTTTGACACTCTTCAGATGGAATCCAAACAAGCTTTCTTTTTGATAATGGGTCTTTTTCCTTAATTGCATTTTTTGGAATTTTATCGATATTTAATTCATCTTCAAAATATGCAACATAATTTGGATAAGCTTTTGCGCTTATCACAGGAACGCCATGGATATTGATTGAAAAATCAAACTCATCTAATGACGCATTTTCAATAAATTGAACTTTTGGAATAATATATCCCAAATTTTGAGTCAAATCTTGTCTAACTTTAACAGTTTGAGATAGAAGATTTTTTTCTAATTGCGGGTCGCAAAGACAATAATTTTCACCAGAAAGGCTAATTGATAACTTTTCTTCACCCAAAAAACGAGACATTTTATAAGGAGCCAAAACCTCTTTTAAATCTCTTTTAAGGTCGTTTAACTCATCGATATCTTTTTTAATTTCTTCATTCAAAAGCTCTCTTTCATCTTCTTTTGAACTTTCAAGAAACTTTTTAACTTTTGTGATTTTTTCTTTTTTATCTCTAATTTTCTTTTGCAAGTTCAAACAAAGCTCATACGGCTCATCTTCGCTATATAACATACGCTCAACCGTACTTCTGAAATTTACGATTTCATCCGTCGTATCATCATCAGTAACTTGTGTTTCTTTTACAAAAATGCAATTGTAAACGATTTTAGAGTTTTGCTCTGCTTCATAAATTGAATAAAGTTCCCATCCGCTTGATGACATTGCATTGAGTGTGTTTTCTAGTAATACCGTGTCGTCTGTTGGAATCGACTTGATTGAAAATTCTTGTTTAAATTCTTTGCTCATATATTTATTTTACCACATTTTTGGCTAAATATGTTAAAATAGCCTTGTATTTGTGGAGATTTGTAATGTCAAAGTTTTTTGATTTTAAATTTTATAAAGAGAACCATATTGCCATTGTTGCACTAATTTTTAGCGTAATTTTTA
>JAZUSV010000108.1:0-3003 GCA_045606885.1 Candidatus Gastranaerophilales bacterium
AATACTTAGTATATTACGCTTGTTTTAAGGTTTTCGACTATGAAAAAATTTTTTAATATTTTATCAAAATTTGACAACATGTTTCAATCATCAAAGCCTGTTTCAATTGGGGCTTTCATACTTGTTGCAACAATAATTACATCACTTTTATCAATAAGATATTACAATTCTCAAGGAATAATCGAAAATGGAATTGCGCAAAAAGCAATTCATGCAAAAAATTCATTTCAAGTTATAGACAAACAAAGAACAGAACTAATCAAACGTGAAGTTGCAAACAAAATTCGCCCTATAATTATCCCTGTTGAACAAAGCTATATTGAAGACGATCTTGATAAAGCATTTAATAAAATTAAAGAAATTAAAGCCCAAAAAACAAGTTACGATGCAAAACAAAAAGAACTTTTTGACTTATTGAACATAGACGATATTATTCGCAAAAATTTAGCAATTTCATATATCTTGTCATCAACTGATGCGAATTTAATTTCTACCTTTAACGACACCAAACAAATTATAAACGAAATTATATCTGTTGGAATTTTTGATACTGATGTAAATAGTTTTATTGACGAAAAAACAATTAATAAAGTTGTCGGAATGCACATCAAAAAAACCCAATATCCCGTTATTATAGGTTTGGTTGAGCACAGCGTAATCCCCAATTTGATTGTTGATGAATATGCAACGGAAGTTGCCAGAAAAAATGCAAAAAATGCGGTAAAACCATATACTGTAACTTTCAAAAAAGGTGACACTATTTTAAGACAAGGCGAAAGACTAACTCAACTTAAAAAAGATGCACTAAAAGCGTCAGGGTATAGTTCTTTTGAATTAAACAAAAGCGGAGTATTCGGCATTTTTGCAATAGTATGCTTAACAATGTATTCGCTAATGCTATACATTAAGCAATATGAAAAAAAATATTACACACCTAGATATATGCTCTATATGGCACTTTCTTCTATAATTTTAACTTTTTGTTGTGCTTTAATTTCAATTCCAGCAACATTGTCTAACTACCTAATGCCATTTATAGCATTTACGGTACTTTTGGCAATTTTTACAAACCCTGTTTTATCGTTTTTAGTTTCAATATTGTTGCTTGCAATATTATCTGTAACACTATTTTTTGATTCACAAACAATTTTCACATTTGTGTGTGCAATTTTATCTGCAAGCTATATAGTTTCAAGAATTTCATATTCAAAAAGATTTGATGTTATTTGGTGTTGCTTTAGAGTTGGTTTAATTATGTCTTTAGCAATGCTTTTTACATCACTATTTGAAGTTCAAACAGAAGCATTCACAAGAATACTTCACATGCACGCACAAAACCCATTTATTGGGGTAATAAACGGCTTAATTTCTTCAATGATTGTTATGTTTTCTGTACCTGTCATTGAAAAACTTTGCAAAATTGTATCTCCATACGCTTTAATTGAATTAGCTGACCAAAAGCAAGAATTACTATTAAAAATGGATAGTACTGCACCAGGAACTTTTCACCATTCACGCACAGTTGCTAACCTATGTGAAGCGGCAGCCGCAGCAATTGGCGCAGATTCAATTTTAGCTCGTGCAGGAGCATTTTATCACGATATCGGAAAGCTAAAACAACCATTGTTCTTTATTGAAAACCAATCATATTTTGGAGTTGAAAACCCACACACAAACATAACTCCAAGACAAAGTAAAATGATTATCACGAACCATACAAAAGACGGTGTAGAAATTGCAAAGAAATATGGCTTACCACAAGTAATCATTGATTTTATTGTTCAACACCATGGCGAAAGCCTTGCTGGATATTTTTACAACAAAGCAATTGAACAAGAGGGAATTGAAAACGTAACAGAAGGACAATTTAGATATCCTGGTCCAAAACCACAAACAAAAGAAACCGCTATTTTGATGTTGGCTGACGCATCAGAAAGCGCAATTCGCTCCAAAAAACCAACCCAACAAGAAGAAATTGAAGCAATTATCAGTAAAATTTTCACAGAAAGACTAAACGACGGACAACTATCAGACAGTCCTTTAACGCTTAAAGATATTAAAATCATAGCAATGACTTTTAATAAAATTTTCCGAGGAATGCAACATGAAAGAATTAAATACCAAGAAAATGCAATAAACGAATTGCAAGATAAAAACAAAATAATACCGCAAAATTCCCAAGAAGATGACGAGTTTGAGAAAAAAATTCAAGAACTTCAAGAAAGGTCTCGAAAAAAGAAAGAAAATGAATAGCAGTTTTACTTTAACAAAATTAGACAGCACTAAAATTGTTCTAAAAAACTATAAAGAAAAAATTAAAAATATGCTCAAAATTATGCTTGAGCACAAAGAACTTAAAAGCAGTAAAATTTTTCAAAAAAATATTACAAAAATTCGTTTCGATTTATCTTTTTGCAATGACGAAACAATACATCAAATCAACAAAGAATACAGAAACAAAGACTGTCCAACCGATGTTATAACTTTTTCTTTATTTTGCGATGATGATAATGCAATAATTTATCGAAAAACAGCAGATTTAGGGCAAATCATAATTTCAGTTGAAACCGCCCAAAAACAAGCAAAAACGTCTCTTGAAGAAGAAATATTAACCTTAATTTGCCATGGAATTTTACATTTATTTGGATTTGACCATTTAACTAAAAAAGATTACGATTTTGTTGTAAGGATGCAAAATCAAATTGTAGGAAAACTATGAAAAAATTTCAATCAAGAAGCTTTCAAAAAAGTGCGCTCTACGCTCTAAACGGAGTTAGACTAGCATTTCGTTCTCAAAGAAATTTTCGAAAACATATTGTTATAGCGCTTTTAACATTTGCAATAGCATTTTTTTTACATGTTAGCATTGTCGAATTTTGCATTATAATTTTTGCAAACACACTAGTCTTAGTATGCGAAATGTTCAATTCTGTTGTTGAATTTGTAATAGATGCATATTACAAAAACAAATGGGCAAAATTAGCAAAATTATCAAAAGACATA
>JAZUSV010000109.1:0-5399 GCA_045606885.1 Candidatus Gastranaerophilales bacterium
TTTAGCAAAAAAAGAAGCAAGATTAGCTGACATTGAAACTCTTCATGATTTTAGTTGCCGATGGAACTTGGAAGACATTGATTTTGAAAATTACAACAAATTAAAAAATCAATTTGTTCAAATGAGAACTTTATACAAAACCTTAAAACGTCAAGCAAAAGGTAAATACAAAGACCCGATGCAAGCTCCTGAGGTAATTGAATTTCATCAAAAATCAAAAGATTTACAAAGAAAAATTGAAAATTACGGCTGCAATACTTGCAAAATCTACAAAAAACACAAAAGATGTCTGGAGCTAACCGAGCGTTTTAATAAAGAATTAAAAAAATTAGACAAAGAAATTGAATTTCAAAAAGATGTTTGTTGGCAAAAATTCTTAGCTCACAAATCCATTTTGGAATCTAGCGGAAATTTAACAGATAATTATCCAACCGAGCGAGGTAAAATCACCATGGCTTTGCGTTGCGAAAACGAACTATATTTATCTGAAATTATTTTATCAGGACTATTAGACAACTTAAATGTTGTTGAATTAGCCTCTGTAATTTGCGCAATCATTTCAGAAGACGCAAGAAAATCAGATGAAGAAATGTCTAAACCTTGTTGCAAGGTAGTACGCAAAACTCTAAATCAAATTAAGGATATAAGAAGAAAAATATTCTTACTTGAAAGAGATAATAATATCGAAAATCCAATGTATATCAATCCATTTTATTGCTATTTTATTGAATATTGGATTGGAGCAAACCTAAATCCCGACTCCAACCCAATGAATACTTGGGAAGAATTATTCTCTGATACCGAGGTTTCACAAGGAGATGTAGTTCGAACATTCAAAAGAACAATTGATGTTTTAAGACAACTTTTAATTTTAGATGGAATTTCTGAAAACGTTAAAGCTAACGCAAAAGAAGCGATTAAACTAATCAATATTGAACCGATAAACGTTGATTAATATTAGCATTTTTATAAATAAAGTTGTAAAATATAGCTATGACAATTTTAGAAAAACTAAAAAATGAAATCATAGTATCAATTCAAGCTATGCCAAATGAGCCTTTATATAATGAAAGTTGCATAAATGCGCTAGCTAAAAGCGTCATAGATTTAGGCGGAGCAAAAGCTCTGCGCCTTGCTGGTGCAAGAGATATTAAAAATATCAAAAAAATGTACCCTAAATCAATAATAATTGGCATAACAAAGCCGGCAAAAATCCCTACAAATTATAAAGAATTAGTCTATATCACTCCAACAATCAATGATTGCAAAACCGTAATTGAAGCAGGGGCAGATATTGTTGCTTTTGATGGCACAACAAGAAAAAGACCAAATAACGAAGAATTAATTGATTTAATCAAATATATTAAATCAAAAAATAAACTTGCTATGGCAGATATTGCAACTTTCAAAGAAGCAAAAAATGCTACAGAATTGGGTTGCGACATTGTATCAACCACTCTTAGCGGATATACAATAGAAACTCAAAATAATCCAAACGAGCCTGATTTTGAATTAGTTAAAAAAATAAAAGAAAATTTGGACGTTTTTGTTATTTTAGAAGGTAAAATCTGGGAAAAACAAGACATAACAAAAGCCTTTAAATGTGGTGCGGACGCTGTTGTAATAGGCTCCGCTATCACTCGTCCACAGTTAATTTATAAAAGATTTTTAGAAGGAAAAACAAATGAATAGAGCACTTGGAATAGATATTGGCGGAACAAAAATCTCATACGCTATAGTTGACAACGAAGGAAATATAAAATCCGAAATAGAAAAAACTTCTACTCCAAAAACTGTTGCTGAAATTATATTCACACTAAAAAACATAATTGAAAAATTTGAAGAACAAATCGAATTTGTAGCAATTGCTACAGCAGGTGCCGTAAACAATGAAAACACTGCTGTTATAGGCTCAACCGCAAATTTACCTTTAGGTTACAAAGATATTGATTTTCAAAGCTTAACTTCTAAAAAAGTATTCATTGAAAATGACGCCAATTGTGCTGCTTGGGCTGAATATCGTATTGGTGCTTCTCAAGGGCATAAAAATTCTATCATGTTAACCCTTGGAACAGGTGTTGGCGGCGGAATAATAATAAATGGAAAACTTTTAAAAGGAAAATCTGGTGCAGCAGGCGAAATGCACTTTGCAATGTCAAGAAAACAAGAAAGAAAATGCACTTGTGGAGCTTGGGACTGCTTTGAAGCTTACGCAAGCGGAAACGGCTTAAGACAAACAGGCGTTGAAATTTTCCAAGACGAAACAATAAGTACATACGACATAATTGAAAAAGCTCAAAATAACGATTTAAGAGCACTTGAAGCACTAAAAGTTTGGCAAAACGATATTGCCTTAGGAATATTAGGACTAAACAACATGTTTGACGCTGATTGCTTTGTTTTATCAGGTTCAATGGAAAAATTTGTCGATATAGAAAAAATAGAAGAATTTGTTAATAAAAATATCGTTACAACGCCTACTAAAATTTACCATGCATGTGCTGGAAATCACGCAGGTATAATCGGTGCAGTGCTATTAGGAAATGAATTAATCTAGTTTTTTAGGCTTATTAATATTTATTTGCAAATTGTTTAATTGCATCAAATATTTCTTTAAATCACCAATATTTTGATTTTCTTCCAATAAATCTTTTGAAGGAATATTACGCTCTAGTGCTTCTTTTGTTTTTTCAAACTCGGATTTGTAATTTTTTGACATTTTTAAAATCAAATCATCAACGCTAGTTGCTTTATATTGAGAATACATTGAAAGAATTTCTTGTTGAGTTTTTCCCACAGGAAGCTTGTACAACCATTTTAGAGTTTCTAAATCATTTTGGGAAATATTTACAACTCCATATTCATGCGGAACATACATAATATCACCTTTGGTTTTAGAATGTCCTAAACCAACGCTATGTCCTATTTCATGGATAATTGTATGAAAAACCTCGTTTTCATCCATATATTGTTTATGCAAAATTCCATCTGATAAACCAATCGAAAGCTCGGCAGAATAATATCTACCTTGTTTATCAAAATTAAAAGTACAAGAGCCCAAAGACTTTCTATCTACTCTTTTCCAATCAATATTTATATTTGAATCATATAAATTCATTGTTCGCTCAAACGAAACAACCCCACCCGAAAGCTGCTCCCAAAGATTAAAAGCGTCAATAATCATTTGAGTATATCTAAACTCATCCGCTGCGCTTGTTGACTTATACCAATTAAATTTACCAATATAAACTTTTAAAGGCATAACATTATCTGCCCAGCGGGACAGTTTACCTTTAGAAAAACAGTCATCAAGATAAGTAATCGTTTGCATATAAAAATATAATAGCATATAATAGTAATATTGATAAACTAAGACTTTGAGGAGAAAACTAACTATGATGAATATGATGCAAGTTATGCAACAAGCTCAAAAAATGCAAAAAAAATTCAAAGAAACACAAAGTGAACTTGAAAATATTGAAGTTATTTCAACTGCTGGTAATGGTGCGGTTACAGCAATTTTAACAGGTCAAGGAAAATTCAAAGCTATCAAATTAACTCCTGAAGCAATTAATCCTGAAAACCCTGCTTCAGTTGATACTGATACTGTTGAAATGTTAGAAGATTTATTAACTCAAGCACTATCAGACGCTACAAAAAAAGCTACCGACCAAATGGAAGCTAAAATGAAATCCATTACAGGCGGAATTTCAATTCCTGGATTGTTTTAATGGAATACACAAAACCACTTGCAAAACTTATCGAATATTTTCAAAAGCTACCCTCAATAGGTCCAAAAACAGCTATGAGGCTAGCTTTGCATGTTGTTAAAATGAGCGAAAATGAAGTAAACAACTTCGCAAATGCTCTAATTGACGCCAAAACGAAGATTTCATATTGCAAAACATGCTTTAATATGTCCTGCAACGACCCTTGTGAAATTTGCTCAGATATCACAAGAAACAAGTCTGTAATTTGCGTAATTAGCGAAACAAAAGACCTAATGGCAATTGAAAAAACCAACGAATACCACGGATTATACCATGTCCTTCAAGGACTAATTTCTCCAATTGATGGAATTGGTCCTGATGACATTAGAATTAAAGAACTTTTATATCGAGTTAGTCAAAACGACATAAAAGAAATTATTTTGGCACTTAATCCTTCAGTAGAAGGCGAAGCAACAAGCTTGTATTTAGGAAAACTTTTAAAACCGTTCAATATTAAAATTTCAAGAATTGCTTTTGGACTTCCAATGGGAGCAGAGCTTGAATATGCAGACGAAATGACGCTAGCGCGAGCCTTGGAAGGCAGAGTTGAACTATAATCAACCAAATGATTGTTCTTAGATAAAAAAGAACAGTTATAATTCTGTTATGAGAATTGCTATCATTTTTTTAATGTTTTTATATGCATTGCCAACTTTTGCGTCTGACGCTGAATTTGGACAATATCGCTATACGAAATATTTAGGCATTCAGCAACAATTACAAAACCAAAGAGCCAATGCACTTAGAAGACAGCGAATGTATTACCAAAATCCAACAAGAAATATTCGCTATCCAAACGCAAACAATCCTTATCCAAATATCCAAAGGTCTTATGCTGCAAGAATTACGCCAAGACAAAGATATAGCGCACAATACTACAATAGATATTATTAGCTAAATCATAATTGTCTGTTCTCTGTCGGGTCCTACACTTAAAATTGTGATTTTAATTCCTAATAATTCTTCTAAGCGAGCAAGATATAATTTTGCGTTTTGTGGTAGCTCATCATAACTTTTGCATTTTGAAGTATCAGACATCCAACCTTTATGAATTTCATAAACAGGCTCAAAATCGTAATGTGTGAAAACATCTGTTGGATAACTTTTTGTGATTTCGCCTGTGATTTTATTTTTATATGCAATTGCAACTTTTATCTCTTCAAACGAATCTAATACATCAAGTTTTGTAATTGCAACTTCTGACAAACCACCAGCCAATACAGAATATTTTGCGCTAACTGCATCAAACCAACCGCAACGACGAGGACGACCTGTTGTAACACCAAACTCGCCACCAATTGAGCGAAGTTTTTCACCTGTTTCGTCTTCAAGCTCTGTTACAAAAGCGCCTTCACCAACACGGGTCATATATGCTTTAAAAACACCAATTGCACGCTCGATTGCCATTGGTCCCATTGAAGCGCCAACACCTGCTCCACCCGCTATTGGATTTGAGCTTGTAACATAAGGATATGTTCCATAATCCACATCCAACATTGTCCCTTGGGCTCCTTCTAGCAGGATGTTTTTTTTGTTTTTAATTCCATTTTGCACAATTTCAAGAAAATCAAATGCTATATAATCTTTTAAAAGATTTGCATATTTGTTGCAATAATCAAGAATTTCTTC
>JAZUSV010000110.1:0-4842 GCA_045606885.1 Candidatus Gastranaerophilales bacterium
GTAACACAAAAAGAAAAGAACAGAACCAAGAAAAGAAAAACATGGCTTGATTATATATTAGTTACTTGTGGTGCGCTAAATTCAATATTTACACTCTTAGACAACTCGCTATCGCTCAAACAAGTCCTTTGTGTAAATATTTCATTAAGTGCACAATTAAAAAACAGGGGCTGCCACGGGCTTATGCCCTCACGGTGACATAGCTATACCAAAATAAACATACCTTAACACTCGCTTTGCAAAAATAAAAAAATACTATATAATTTACTTAAGTAAACTTTTGTAAATATAGTATTACATGATTATCACTTTATTTTTTCAGCTCACTTTAAATAGACATCAATACGCATGAAAAAATGCAACAGAGGTTAAAAATGGATCTAAAAAACTTTAAAATTGTTAGAAAATTAAAAGACTTGAGTCCAAAATTGAAGTGGGCAATGTTTTCAAGTTTGCAAGACTTTAAAATCGGATCAAGATATATTGATTATTTAATTCCTGATAGCAAAAAGGATATAAATAAAGACAATGAAAAATTAGAAAAAATGGTTCGAGATACTTTAATTAAAGAATTTTCACCTAAAATCAAGGATATGAAATCCTTTGAATTGCTTGTAGATGCAACCGTTCATAATATTAAACAAAAACAGCTTAAAGCAATGGGTGATTATGAAGAAGTAGAATTATAAAACTAAAATGCTCTTGAATTTCAAGAGCATTTTTATTGTAAAATATTTTTATGGATACAAATCTTTTAATTGACGAATTAAAACAAAAAATCACCCTTTTGAAAGAAAGATTTTCTTCAATAGAAAGGTGTCTTTGACGTCGATAATAAAACCAATCGCCTAAAAGAAATTGAAGAAGAACTAAAAGCTGAAAATATTTGGTCTAATCAAGAACTATCATCAAAACTCTTAAAAGAGCAAAAAGAATTAAAATCTGTATTAGAAAATTTATCTTCTTGGAATAATATTCTTGAAGATTCGTTTGTAGCGCTAGAATTAGAAGATTTAACTTTATTAGAAGAAACAAATAAAAATCTTGTAGCACTAGAGCGTGATTTTGATAAGTTTGATTTAGAAAATATGTTGAGTGGCGAATATGACAAAACTGACGCCATTTTAACGGTTAATTCTGGTGCTGGTGGAACAGATGCACAAGATTGGGCGGATATGTTATTTAGAATGTATCTTCGCTATTGTCAAATCAAAGGTTACCAAACCGAACTTTTAGATAAATCTGACGGTGACGAGGCAGGAATTAAATCTGCAACTTTTAAGGTTTGTGGTTTATATGCTTATGGTTATTTAAAAGCTGAAAAAGGAGTGCATAGACTTGTTAGAATTTCGCCTTTTAATGCAAACGGAAAAAGACAAACAAGCTTTGCTTCACTAGAAGTTTCACCTGTCATAGAAGATTTTTCATCAAAAATTGAGATTAAACCTGATGAAATTGAAGTTGATACAATGCGCTCAGGTGGTGCTGGTGGGCAAAATGTGAACAAAGTTGAAACGGCAGTTAGAATAAAACACAAACCAACAGGAATTGTTGTTAAATGTCAACAACAACGTTCACAATTACAAAATAAAGAAACCGCAATGCAAATGCTCGCTTCAAAACTTTTAGCCATAAAACAAGCCGAATATGAGGCAAAAATGGGGTCTTTGAAAGGCGAAGTTATGGATGTGAACTTTGGTTCTCAAATTCGCTCTTATGTTTTTCATCCTTATAAAATGGTTAAAGACCACAGAACAAGCCATGAAACAGCAAATGTTGATGCTGTTATGAATGGTGAAATCGAAGAGTTTATTGAAAGTTATTTGAGAAAAAATTAAATTACAGATCGTCAACAAGTTTTGAATCTGAATCCATACCAGATTTAAGAGTTTGACGAACAATATCTGCTTGTGTGTCTAACATTTTGCAGATAGTTTCAATATTTCTTACTTTATCTTCTAAAATAACGTCTGCGTTATTTGTAATGTTTCCTGTAATGTTTTGATATGCTGATAAAGCAGCTGAGCCTGTTCCTTGCATCAAGTTACCTGCTACAATTGCACCAAGTCCAAAAGAACCAGCATAAGGAGCAATGGATTGTAAAATGCCACCCCAACCTGACACCAAACCAGCAATTGGAAGTAAAATATTTTGTCCAAAGCCCATACCAGATGTTGCGCCTGCCGCATAAGACGCACTATTAAGAGCTGCAATTCCTGCAGCAGATACTGCATAACCTGTTGCCATACCTGCAGCACCACCTGTTGGAGCGCCGTCTGTTCCAAAGCCTAAAGAAATTCCAGCGGCACCTGATGGAAAACCTGTAAAACTTGATAAACCAGATACACCAAAAGAATTTGTACCTGAATCAATGTAGGATTTTGAAGCATAGTTTGGCGACCAATATGAAGTACCTGGAATATTCATCATAGAGCTTCCGCCCAAAGTTGGCATAAAGCTTGAAGGTGAGAATAAATTAGCCAATTGCCACAAAAAACCACCAGCAGAACCAAACCCAGAACCTGTGCCTGTTGAACCTGAAACGGTTAAATCTCTCAAGCGGTCATAGGTTTCATATAATTCAGCTTTAGCTGCGGAGCTTGCTGCTCCATATTTGTTCGCAATTGTTAGGGCATGATCATTTTTGTAAGACATAATTTACCTCAATATATAGTTTATTAGATAGAGCTAATAATTTCTATAATATATTTTATTGATTTTTTAATATTTTTTTTAAAAAAGTCAAAGTTTTTGACAAGTTTTTATATTGAGCGGTTTTATTATGCATGGTATAATATAAGTGTAAGTGTGTGCGAAGGAGGGTATATGATACCACCAATTAAAGCAATCGCGGCAAAGACTATGATGTCTAATCCAATCGCACTTAATCCACAAAGAACATATCAAAATGCAACGCAATATGCACTTCGTGGAGAAAAGCTAAACATTGACTGTAATGAAACACGTTCTGTTACAAGACACGGTCAAAAATTAGACATTATGGCTTAAGTCTAAATTTATACTAAAACCGAAAAAATATTTTTTCGGTTTTTTTATTATAATTGTCTTATGGAAAAACTAGAACTTTTAGCA
The DNA here is from genome assembly GCA_045606885.1 of Candidatus Gastranaerophilales bacterium. GTDB lineage: Bacteria > Cyanobacteriota > Vampirovibrionia > Gastranaerophilales > Gastranaerophilaceae > RUG14156. The sequence goes on from JAZUSV010000110.1 coordinate 3,094, forward strand.
CCTGCTCAAAACCTTAAAACTGCAATCAGCGCAATTAATTGCGGTGCTGACGCTGTTTATATTGGAGCGCCAAAATTTGGAGCAAGGGTTAATGCTAAAAATACTATAGAAGATATTAAAAAGCTTGTTGATTTTGCTCATCTTTTTAACGTTAAGGTTTATGTGACGCTTAATACCATAATGACAGATGAAGAGTTGGCTGAATGCGAAAAATTAATTTGGCAATTATATGAAATTCAAGTGGACGCTATAATTATTCAAGATTTTGGAATTTTACAGTTGTCACTAGAAGGAAAATTACCGCCAATTGCCCTTCATGCAAGCACACAATGCGACAATAGAACATTTGAAAAAGTGAAATTTTTTGAAGAAATTGGCTTAAAAAGAGTAATTTTAGCTCGAGAATTATCTTTAAATGATATTGAAAAAATTTCAAAAAACACAAATATTCAACTCGAACATTTTGTCCATGGCGCTTTGTGTGTTTCTTACTCTGGTCAGTGTTATATGTCGGCTTTTATTGGCTCAAGAAGCGCAAATCGAGGCGAATGCGCACAAGCTTGCAGAAAAAAATATACTTTAGTTGATAAAAATGATAAGACAATTTTAAAAAATCAATATTTACTATCTTTGAAAGATAATAATCTTTCTTCTCATCTTGATAAACTAATTAAAGCAGGGGTTATGAGTTTTAAAATTGAAGGAAGATTAAAAGACGAAAATTATGTTAAAAATACGGTTTTAAATTATCATAATTTGCTTAAAAATTATCCTCGTCAAAGTTACGGAAAAATAATTTCAGATTTTAACCCAAGCCCTGATAAAACGTTTAATCGTGGTTTTTGTGATGATTATTTGTTTAGTAAAAAAGATAATATTTATAATTTTACATCTCCAAAATCAATGGGTGAATATATTGGCAATGTAATAAGTGCAAATGAAAAGTGTTTTGTTGTTAAAACATGCAGCGAAATTTCTGCCCAAGATGGTCTTTGCTTTGATTTTAGAGGAGAGCTTGTTGGTTGCTTGGTTAATAGCGCTGAGCGCACAAAAGAAGGCGTTAAAATTTATCCTAACAAGAAAATTATTCTTCAAAAGGGCGCAAAAATATTTAGAAATAACGATGTTCAGTTTAATAAAATTCTTGAAAATTCAAAAACTGTCCGCAAATTAGAAATTAATTTTGTAGTTTATGAAAATAAGATTGAGCTTTTTGATGATTTTAACAATAAAGTTTCTCTTGATTTTGAAAGCAGCGAAATTGCAAACAATCAAGAAAATATGAAACAAAATTTTATAAAAGCATTGTCTAAGACAACAGATACTCCATATTTAGTTAAAAAAATTGAATTTAAGCTTGAAAAAATACCATTTTTACCGGTTTCTCAAATTAACGAATTGAGAAGAGAAATTTTGGAAAAATTAAGCGAAAAAATATTATCAAAATACAGAACAAAACAACAAAAACCTGTTGATATTGCTAAATTTCCATTTGATAAAGGCGATTATCGTTTGAATGTTCACAACTCTAAAGCATTTGAATTTTACGAAATGTGCGATTGTGAGGTAGTTGAAAAATCTTTTGAAAGTATTCAAAACCACAAAAACAAAGAGCTTATGCGTACTCGTCATTGTCTAAAAAGAGCAAGTTTAGGTTGCAATTCGCCTCAAGAATTATTTTTAGTTGATGAAAAAGGGGTTAAATATCCACTTCAATTTGATTGCAAAAATTGTGAAATGGTTATTTTA
>JAZUSV010000111.1:0-3067 GCA_045606885.1 Candidatus Gastranaerophilales bacterium
AGATTAACCAAATGCTAAAAATGATAACAGTATTTAAAAGACCAACATATTTTGTTGCAATTGATAAAATGCTTGATGAAATTAGTACAAAAATGTTTGTTTTAGTATCTTGTTTTTTGTTGATTAAAATTATTGAAAATAGTTGGAAAATAAATAAATAATAAAGAACAAAATCCGCCATTTTAGTGCTTAATTGACAAATGCTAACTGCACATAAAAGAGTGCAAATTGCTAGAATAAAGCTTTTAATTTTGCTTAATTTGTTTAAAAAGAAATAAAAAGAATAGAAAAATCCGCCAAAAGCGAATAAATAGTTAACAATTTTGCTTGATTCCATGTTTTTAAAAACAAGGTAGAAATTTGCTCTTAAAACCTCAAGTGCATTTGGGTAACTTTTTGCAAAAAGTAAATTGTAGTAAATATTGTTTTTGTTGGCAAACGTTTGAATATCGTCATAAATTGGGTTAAAACCAAGTTTAAATAGGTTTTCTAATGTAAAATGGTAACATCTTCCATCAAAAGATGTGTCTATTAATAAATTTGCAAAAAGAAATGAAAAGAAAAACACCAAAAGGATTGGCAAAAGTTTTCCTAAAAAACATTTTGTTTTGAAAAGATAAAAACTAGCTAACAAAAATGAAATTAAAATATAGTAGGGATTGATTGATAATTTTGCAACAAAACCGAGGTTTGACAGCGCAAACAGTGAAAAAAGAAAAATTAAAATAAAAATCGCAAGATTAAAAAAATAATTTTTTGATTTTAAGTTCATAACTATATTTTATGCTAAAATCACGATATGGAAAAGAAAAATTTTAAAACTAAAATTGCGCTTGCGCAATGTAATTTTATCCCAGGGGATATTGAGTTTAATAAAAATAAAATTATCGAAAACATCAAAAGCGCAATATTAGAAGATGTTGGGCTTATAATTTTCCCAAATTTAGCGATATATGGATACAACAGATACAACATGTTAAAAAGATATCCATATATTCTAAAACAGGCTTATGAAGCAATATTAGAAATTAAAGAACAAAATTTTGATATAGATATTTTAATTGGCTATCCTCAATTAAGCGAAGGAAGAGTTGAAGACGAATTTGTATTGATTACAAAAGAAGAAATCAAAAGGGTGAAATCGTTTAATTTTGATGGAAAAAAATATAAAATTGTTACAAAAAATGATATCGAGAGAGGTGTTTTTTCCCCAAGTGCAGATTGTTTAATTTGTGCGTTTACTTCTTTTTCAAAGACAAACGTTGAATATTTAAGAGCAAAAGCTCTTGAAAGTTTTGCAATTCATCAAAATAAAAAATGTATTTTTATAAACCAAGTTGGCGCAATTGACGAAGTTGTGTATGATGGTTTATCAAGATTATTGAACGAAAAAGGCGAAATTATTGCTCTTGCGAAGGCTTTTGAAGAAGATTTGCTTATTGTTGATTTTGATTTGGGTGGCAGAATTGAAAAAATGCCAGCTGGAATGGATTTATCGACAAATTTAAAAGAATTTACTTTGAATTATGAAAACGATTTAGAGCGAACTTATAAGTCAATTGTTTTAGCAATAAAAGATTATTTTTCTAAAAACGGTTTTAAACAAGCAGTTTTAGGGTTGTCTGGAGGCTTAGATTCGACAGTTTGTGCAGTGTTATTGGCTGATGCTTTGGGTGAAAAAAATGTTTTAGGGGTTTCAATGCCTTCTAAAATATCAACGCAAGGTTCAAAAGATGATGCAGCAGAATTTGCTAAAAATCTTGGAATAAATTACATTGTTGCACCAATTGAAAAATATCATGATTTATTTTCAAATAATTTTGAAAATATTTTTAATCAAGTATCTGAAAAGTGGTGTAATAGATACACTAATTCTTTTACTCAAGATAACATTCAAGCTCGCTCTAGGGCTATGATTTTATGGGGAATAGCAAACGAATATGGTTCAACTTTATCCATTGCAACATCGGATAAATCAGAAACATATATGGGCTATGCTACAATAAATGGCGACATGTCGGGCGGTTTTGCGCCAATTTTGGATGTTACAAAAACAAAACTTTTTGCGCTTGCTCGTTGGATGAATAAAAATCGAGAAGTAAAAAATGTTATTCCAGAATCAATTTTATTAAAGCCTCCTGGGGCGGAATTGGCAATTGACCCTAAGACAGGAGAAACCCTTAAAGCAGAAGATGCACTCATGCCTTATGAATTTTTAGACGAAGTCATTTGGAGAATTGAAAATCTTCATCAATCAATTGATAATATGATGCAAAATGAGTTTATATATGAGAAAAAGAATAAAGTAGAAGAGACTGCTAAACGAGCATGGCTTGAAAAATTCTTTAGAAGAATGAATAGTGCAATATACAAGTGGTACATTAGTGCTCCTGCTCCGATAGTGGATATGAACTCAATAAATAAGATAGAATATAGTCAACCAATAGTTTCGAATATTAATTATTCAAAATAACTAAAAGGAGAAAAATATGAAAAAAAGTTTATTAACATTGTTGCTTTGTTCGTTTGCATTTGGACTTGGTTTTGGATTAAACAACATCGCATTTTCAAATGTTCCTGCTTCAAAAGTTGCTTATGTTGATGTAGCAAAATTGTTAACTGCTTCAAAAACATTGAAAGCCGCAGAAGAAGCAAGAGTTAAACAAACTCGTGATATGTTGAAATGGTATGACACAGCAAGTGCTGACATTCAAAAACAATCTACAGCTGCAGGAAAAGAAGCATTGATAAAAAAATACGAAGCACAACTAACCAAAAAGAAAAATACAATAAAAGATGCTTATGCTAAAAAAGTTGCACAAGTTGACACACAATTAGATACTGCAATTTCAACAAAAGCTAAAGCCATGGGCTATGATTTAGTATTCAGAAAGGATTCACTACTTTTTGGTGGCACAGATATCACGGCTCAAATTTTACCTTTAGTAAAATAATTTTGTAAAGTTAAGATTTGAAAATCTTTTAAAAAATAAAAAATAAGTGTAAAAATCACTCTATATCGGAGTGATTTTTATCTTTTAAAAAATAATTCAATAAATCATCTAAA